>NZ_CAPDXS010000125.1:0-15453 GCF_948601915.1 uncultured Acetatifactor sp.
CTTCCGGCTGGCCTCCTCCCGCAGCATCTGCTCCTTGCGCTGCATGTCGGCCTTGATTTCCACAATCCGCACGGAAATCTCCTCATAGCCCTGGGGGAACACCTCCAGCGCCTCCCTGTCGTGGCGCATGTAATCTTCTATCATCCGGCCCGCGCTGCGCATGGCCGCTTTCACCTGCCTGGAAGCATACAGGATGGACACTGTCCGCACCAGCACCACCACCGCAGCCACCAGGATGAGCAGCCCGGTAAAGAGCTTCCTCTTCAGGTTCCACCAGTTCACGGTCTGGATATAATAGCCGTCCACGGCAGCGTCCCCCAGGGGGATCCACTCTGTGTAGATGAAGTTCCGTTCAATCCATTCCCTCATGACCCCATTGAGGATCCGATCCAAAAATTGATACAGGATCATGCAGAGAACAAGGCCTCCCGCAAGGATGGAGCAAGTGGCCAGAAAACGTTTCAGCTTATGACTAGCCCTCAATTTTGTATCCGCACCCCCAGACCGTCTTGATGTATTTCGGATGTTCGAAGGAATCTCCCATCTTTTCCCGCAGATGCCTTATGTGCACCGTGATGGTATTGTTGTTCTTGGTGTAATACTCGTCCTCCCAGATGAGGTGGAACAGCTCCTCGGCGCTGACCACCTGGCCCTTCCGCTGGCACAGGATACGGAGGATGGAGAACTCCGTGGGAGTCAGGTTCAGAAGCTTCTCGTTCAGGAAACATTCATGGGTCTTCACGTTCAGGGAAAGGCCGGATATCTCCAGGACGTCATCCTGCTGCAGGCCCGTGTTGTACCGTTTGTACCGGCGCAGCTGGGCCTTCACCCGTGCCACCAGCTCCAACGGCAGGAAGGGCTTGGTCATGTAGTCGTCCGCGCCCATGGTGAGGCCCGTAATCTTGTCCGTCTCCTCCCCCTTGGCTGTCAGCATGATGATGGGGTAGTTGTGGCGCTCCCTGATCCTGCGACAGATGTCCAGGCCGCTTGCACCCGGCAGCATGATGTCCAGGATGGCCAGGTCCAGCCGCTCCTTTTCCACGATGTCCATGGCCTGTGTCCCGTCATAGCATTTGACCGCCCGGTAGCCCTCGTTCTCCAGGTACAGGGCCACCAGGTCGGCAATCTCCTTCTCGTCGTCCGCCACTAATATGACTTCGCTCATCGGTTACCTCTTTTCCGTCTTTTCTCGTTCATGGCCGTTAAGGCAGGCATGGACGCTGCTCTGCCTCTGGCGCAAAAAGAAACGCCCAAGGCTATTCTACAACAATATCTCTGAATTTGGATTAAGATTTTCCTAATATTGACTGGGCGCCCGGTTCCGCGGCGGCTCAGTCCAGTTCCTGCAGATACGCCAGGATGTCCGCAAAGCCGCAGTCGTGGGAGGCCTTGATCAGTATGGTGCCGCCCTCCGGGAGCAGCTCTTCCCTCTCCGCAGCCAAAGCCCGGAGCAACGCGTTCCTGTCTGGATAGTGCAGGACGTGGCGGGGGGATGGGGCCAGGGGATGCGCGGACGCAGTGGCTTCCGGATTCGGCACACCGGACAAGCTCGCCTCCAGATTCGGCACATCGGACGCGCTGGCTTCCGGGCACAATACACCAGACAAGCGTTCTTCCGCACACGATACACCGGACAAGCGCACCTCCCCATCCGGCACACCAGACAAGCCCGCCTTCGGATCCGGCGCCGCAGACAAACCCGCCTCCGCATCCGGCATACCCGACAAGCCCGCCTCCGGACCCGGCACACCAGACAGCCCCCCGCAGGCTGCCTCATACATGTACCGGGACTCCTCGCCCACGCAGTAGATACAATCAATCCCCGCCTCCGCGGCGTAGCTTCCTATCTCCGCGTGATAGGCATGGGAGTTCTCCCCCAGGTTCAGCATATCGCCCAGAATCGCCACCTTCCGGGTATCCGCCATGGCCAGCAGGTCGATCGCCGCTTTCACGGAGGCCGGGTTGGCATTGTAGCAGTCGTCGATGATGGTATAATGGGGAGTGCTGATGATATTGGTGCGCCCGCTGACGGAGGCCACCTTGCCTATCCCTGCGGCAATCTGGCCGTCGCTCAGGCCGAACAGCCCTGCCACGCAGGCCGCGGCCGCGGCGTTCAGCACCATATGTCTGCCGGGCTGGGGGACATGCACGGCAAGCCTGCGATACCCGGGCCAATCGCCCTCCAGCGCCGCCGCAACAATCTCCGCGCAGTCCATGTCCGGCATCCCATCCTGTTCCCTGTCCTCCCGGGCGGTCCCTGCCGGAGCCATCACCAGCGTGGCGTCGCTGCCCCAAAGCCCCTTCCCCCGGATGTCCACAGCCGCCACCTCCTGGACCGGGCTGCTGCCCAGGCCGAAGAAATGGGGCTTATGCCCTTCGATCTCCCTCAGGGCGTTCAGCTTGTCGTCCTCGCCGTTTAAGCAGATTTCTCCATCTACGGCCATGTAGTCGAAAATTTCCGATTTGGCCCGGAGAATCCCGTCCCTGTCCTTTAGGTTATTCAGATGGCTCTGGCCGATATTAGTCATCACGCAGACGTCCGGCCGGGCCATCTTGCTCAGGCGGTGCATCTCCCCGAAGTCGCTGATGCCCATCTCCACCACGGCCAGCTCATGCTCCCCGCGGATGCGCAGCAGCGTCAGGGGCACGCCGATCTCATTGTTGAAATTGCCCTCCGTCTTCAGGACACTGTACTTTTCCGCCAGCACGGCCGCGATGAACTCCTTGGTGCTGGTCTTGCCCACGCTGCCGGTGATGCCTATGACTTTAACGGAAAGCTTCTTCCTGTAGGCTTCGGCAATGTCCTTTAAGGCCTGCAGCGTGTCCTCCACCAGGACGTAACAGCCCCAGGTCCCAGCCGGGTCTGCCGGGGCTTCTGCCCCTGTCCGGGATGCCCCTTCCAGCTGTGCCGCCTCCAAAGCTTCTCCGGAAGGCCGGGATGCCCCCTCGCCTCCCGCTTCCGCCACTTCCTCCGGCCTCTTCTGCGTCACCGCCAGCACCGCGCCCCTGGCGAAAGCGGCCGGGATGAAGCGGTGTCCGTCCACCCGCTCTCCTGCCGTGGCGATGAACACGCCCTGAGGCTCCACCAGACGTGAATCGATGACCACGGAACTGACACGCGTGTCACCATCCGCCTTTCCGCCCTGTACCACCAGCGTCCCGCCGCAGGCCCGGGCAATCTCCTGTATCGTCAAATCCATCATGGCTGATTTCCATCCTTTCCCTGTCCCTTTTCCGCATTCCGATCCCTCACATGGCAGGAGAATCCCTGCCTGTTTTATGTCCTGCCGGGCGGTGCAGTTCGAACCGCCCCGCCCCTTTCCCACGCTTTTGCCCCCCTGTGCGCTTCAGCCCTGCACCGTTCTCAGAATCCCTCGCGGCATAGGCCGGCACTTCTCTCTTCCCATCCGCATTCAGCCCTGCGCCGTTCTCAGAGTCCCTCGCGGCATAGACCGGCACAGTTCCCTTCCCATCCGTATTTGGCCCTGCGCCGTTCTCCGAATCCCTCGCGACATAGGCCGGCACTGCTCACTTCCCATCCGCATTCAGCCCTGTACCGTTCTCAGAATCTCCCCGCAGCATAGACCGACACTGCTCACTTCCCATCCGCATTCAGCCCTGCGCCGTTCCCAGAATCCCCTCGCGGCATAGACCGGCACAGTTCCCTTCCCATCCGCATTCAGCCCTGGGCCATTCTCAGGATTTCCTCGCAGAGCTGCCCGAAATCCATCCCCACAGCCGCCGCCTCCTGGGGCAGCAGGGAAGTGGGCGTCATCCCCGGCAGGGTATTGGCCTCCAGGCAGTAGATCTCCCCGTCCCCGCTCATGATGAAGTCCATCCTGGCATAACTCTTCAGCCGCAGTATGGCGAACACCTCCTGGGCGATCTCCTGCATCCGCAGGCTCTTCTCCTCCGGAATCTCCGCGGGGCAGGTCTCTACGGTAGTGCCCGCCTGGTATTTGTTCCTGTAGTCATAGAAGCCCTCCTTGGGGGCCATCTCTATCACAGGCAGCGCTTTCCCGTCCATGACCCCCACGGAGAACTCCCTGCCCTTGACGTACTGCTCCACGATTACCTCCCTCCCGTACCGGAAGGCCTCCGCCTTGGCCGCTTCATATTCCGAAGGGTCGTTGGCGATGCAGACGCCGATGCTGGAGCCGCCGCAGGATGTCTTGACGATTCGCGGATAAGGAACGTACTCTTTTTCGCATCTCCCCTGCTTCAGCCGTATGCCCGTGGGCGTGGGAATCCCATATGCCCGGAACAGATCCTTTGTGATGCCCTTGTCCATGGCCAGGCAGGAGCCCGTGAAATCCGCCCCTGTATAGGGGATGCCCAACAGGTCGAAGCACGCCTGGATCCTGCCGTCCTCGCCGTTGGCCCCGTGGAGCGCCAGGAACACGCAGTCCGCCTGCCCGCAGATTTCCAGCACATGGGGGCCGAAGAACCCCCTTCCGCCGCCCCGCAGCGCCTTTACCGCGTCCAGGTCAGGGCATTCCTCCCCCACCGCGCCCACCTGCGCCGCCCAGTCCGCATCCTTTTCAAATATCCCTTCCGGATCCCCCTCATACCCTAAGTACACATCCAGCAGAACCGCCTGATGCCCGTTTTTCCGGAACGCCTGGTATATCATGCCGCCGGTGCTCAGCGACACGTCCCGCTCCGAACTGATCCCTCCTGCCAAAACCACGATTTTCATATGAAGCCCCGCCCTTTCTTATACACTCCCGCCGCTACAGTCCCACAGGCCCCTGCGGATCCGCCGCCCGGGCCTGCGCGGGATACAGCCATTCTATTGATACTTATTCCGCAGACTGCCGATACATGACAGCCGCAGCGCGGCAATTGTGCTGCCGACTTTCTCATTATACTAAGAAAGACAGCCGGAATCAACCAGAAATGCAAATACGGCCCACGCCAAAAGAGGCAGCCTGTTACAGTTCACAGGTGCCTCCGCGAAGTGTTTTCCACGAAAATCACGAGACAGCAAGCGCCAAAATGAGCGCACTTTGCTCACTTCAGGACAATAGAATTCTGAGAGTTAATATGTAGAGGGTGGTTTCTGCCACCAAATACATATGACAGCGGCTCATTTGTGATGAATAAGATTTGCGGTTGTAGGAAAGGAGATAAAGACCTGTATCGCATTATTGGTAACCGCTACCGAAAACATCAGAAATGACGGAGGGAAACACTATGGAGGAATTGAAACCGAATATCCATGACGACACGAATGGCCTTGATTATGTCTTGGTTGGGGACTACTACATCCCGGCTGTCGAACTGCCGGAGGACGATGACCGTTCCATCGGGAAATGGGGGTGGATGCACTGGGCCTATCTGGAAGACTTCGAGCAGGGCACCGCCAATGTGGAACGGTTTCTTGCTTTGGCAAAGAAGTATACCGATTTTTCGGAGCTAACCACGCCTATGATAAACGAGTTTGTGGACAAGATCATTGTCCACGCCCCGGAAAAGATAGACGGAGACAGAACGCAGGAAGTGGACATCTATCTGAAATTTATCGGGCGGTTCGACCTCCCAGCCCCAGAACTGACGCCGGAGAAGGATTTGAAGCAGCGGCGATTGGAAAAACGCCAGAATCGGGTCTGCAAAGAATGCGGAAAAACCTTCACCCCCAAGCGGTCGGATGCGGTCTACTGCTGCAATGCCTGCCGCCAGCGGGCGTATCGCCAGAGCGTTACGGATAAGCTAAGTGGTCAAAAGTACCACTTGATTATCTGTAACGGTTAGAATGAAATGCGTTACGGCTGTTGGTGGTGTCAAAATATGTCACCACCACTAACCGTAACAGAAACACGGAATATGTGCCGGACATGGGAATCTGCCTCCTGTGTCCGGCCATTTTTTGAAAATCTGATTTGCGGCACGATGTGGGAAATCAAAAACGGCTTGATTTTATTTGCGAGGGGAGGAGCCAAAAAGCAATGAGCAACCGAACCGAAGAACTGAAAATCCGCATCTCGTCGGAGGACAAGGAGCGGATAAAACTCAAAATGGAGGACGCCGGAATTCTGATTATGAGCGCCTATGTCCGCAAGATGGCGCTGGACGGAATTTGTATCCGGCTGGACCTGAAGGATGTGCGCCAGCTTACTGTCATGCTCCGGCGATGCTCCGATAATCTGAACCAGTACGCTAAACGGGCGAACGAAACCGGGAGCATCTATGCGGCAGACATTGAAGATTTGCAGAAACGCCTGGACGAGATTTGGGAATTGTCCAGACAGTCGCTTGCGAGCCTTGCCGCTATCCGATAGCGGTCAGAGGTACAGGCCAGCCCCGTTTTTCTTTTTCCGGCAAGGCTGTGTCTGCCACTTTTCCGGCTCTCCGAGGGGTGCAAGCCCCGCCAGTCCCTGGGTCGCAGGAACAGCAGCGTTCGTGAAACGAACGCGTAGCCAGCCCCGGCTACGGGGCTGTTCACGGGGGGTGGGGTACGGTCCCAACGAGTAAAAATGGACTTCCAGCGGTCACGCTGGAAGTCCATTTTGAGCATTTGTGGGAACAAATGCACTGCTCGCCAAGTATCGCACCCCTATCTTCCTCCGTCTTCAATGCTTCACTTTGATAAAAACGGGAATTTAGTGTCCTCGGCAAAAAAATCGAGGTGTTCACAAAATTTTTCTCGCTTTTCTCGTTCTCCAGTGTTATACTTTATTTGGGTTTTATTTGGCTTGCGGAATGAAAGCCAGAGAGGAGCAACGGTAATGGCAGTGTCTTATAAAAAGCTATTCAAAATTCTCATTGATAGGGATATGAAAAAGAAAGATTTCCGGGAGTATGTCGGCATCAGCTATTCGACCCTAAGCAAATTGGAGAAGGGCGAAAACACAAATGTAGACGTGTTGGAGCGCATATGTCTGAAAATGGACTGCCGCATTGAAGATATTATGGAGATATTGCCGGATCAGCAGCCAGATCCACAGACAACAGAACAGAGCAAAAGCTGAAAGGAGACATTGCCTTATGGAGAGAAAAGAGTACAGTGCTGGTGCGGTCAAGGTGTGCTTCTGGTTCAGCGAGTTCCGTAAGGTTGTTACTCTTTTGAACGAAGGGAACAGCATGGAGGATGTGAAAGACCTGAATCAGCGGAAAAATATTTTCTCGGCTCCTACTCCTCTCCGAGCCAGTCAAATATTCAGCACGGTTTCTGCCCGTGTGAACAGTTTGGATTGCAGCTTCTATCCGCTGTTTCTCGAAAGTGATCTTGCAACACAAAAATTGTTTGCACTGGTCGGTGCAATGGCACACGATACACTGTTCTTCGATTTTGTTTACGAAGTCATCCGTGAAAAAATGATAATCGGTACAAATGAGCTGCCCGACAGCGATGTGCGCATTTTTTTTAAGAACAAGCAGATTCAGAGTGAAAAGGTAGCCGGGTGGACAGATATCACCCTGAACAGGCTCGGGCGATGCTACCGCACGATGTTATATGAAGCAGGAGTGATTGATAAGTCGAAAAATGCCCGTAGGATTTTCAAGCCCATCCTCACGCCGGAGTGTTACCAGTGGCTTGAAGGGCATGGAATGGAAATCTTCATAAACGCTTTGACGGGGGTGAGATAATGGCAGATTTGACAGCACGGCTCAATGAGATGGAGACCGCGATCCGAAAGCCGTCTTTCCGACAGAGCATTGGCAGAGCCAACGAGGTCAACTACTGGGTTTTCGATTATCCCCCTGAGAGGGAATTAGAGGTGAGGGAACGTATTGCATATCTGAAAAATAAAAACCAGGGCGGAACAGACGGCTTTGAGCTTGTCGTGTTCGACCTGTATGACATTATCATAGACTTCCTTGAGCAGAGAGGCTTTATGGACAAGTGCTATGGCTTTGAGCGCAAAGCAGGGATCAGTCGTATTGTAAAGGCGGTCAACAACTCCTTAAAGGTGAACGATGATGACAGCCTGATTGTCCGGTACATAAAAGACCACACGCCGGAGAATGCAGTTGTGTTCCTTGTCGGCATTGGCAAGTGCTATCCCATCCTGCGGTCGCACAAGGTTCTGAACAATCTGCATCAGGCGTTTGTGCGTGTCCCCGTGGTGATGTTCTTTCCGGGAACCTACAATGAGCAGGAACTGATTCTGTTCAATGAGATTAAGGACGATAACTACTACCGGGCGTTCCGGCTTGTGAAATAGTGGAGGTACGGTTATGCAGATTCAAGAACTATTTGCGAAAAAGATAGACCGTGAAATTCAGGGCGTCATCATCGTGGGCCAGGGTGATGACACGAATGTATCGCAGGAGTTGGAGGAATATGTTGTCACGCGGGAACTGGAAAAGCATTTCCGGGATTTCTTTGCGGCATATAAGAAGGGGATTGCGGGAACGACTCCGAAAATGGGAGTATGGATCTCCGGTTTTTTCGGGAGTGGTAAATCTCACTTTCTGAAAATCCTCTCCTACATCCTAGGGAACAAGCGCGTTGGCAATAAAACTGCGCTGGACTACTTCGTGGAGGATCAGAAGATTCATGACCCGATGGTGCTGGCCGACATGCGCCTTGCGGCTGAGACACCTGCGGATGTTATCCTGTTCAACATCGATTCCAAGAGCGAGTCCAATGGAAAGCAAAACAAGGATGCCATCGTGAATGTGTTCCTGAGGGTGTTCAACGAGAAACTGGGCTTTTGCGGTTCCATGCCCCATGTGGCGGATCTGGAGCGCAAGCTGACCGAGGATGGACGCTACGAGGATTTCAAAGCGGCGTTTGAGGACGAGTACGGCTCTCCCTGGGAAGAATCGCGCCAGGACTTCGACTTTATTCAGGACAGCGTTGTGGATGCGCTTGCGTCTATGGGATTTATGAGCGAGGCCGCCGCCCGCAACTGGTGCGAGAAAGCGGCGGAACCCTACACCATCAGCATTGACGATTTTGCAAAGCGCGTTCGCGCCTATCTGGACAGCAAGGGCAGGGACCAGCACATTGTTTTTCTTGTGGACGAGATCGGCCAGTACATCGGCGAGGACAGCAATCTCATGTTGAACCTGCAGACGGTTACTGAGGATCTTGGACGCGAGTGCCAGGGGCGCGCCTGGATTGTTGTGACGAGCCAACAGGATATTGATTCCGTCACGAGGGTGAAGGGACGGGATTTCTCCAAGATCCAGGGCCGCTTTGATACGCGCCTGTCCCTGTCCTCCGCCAATGTGGACGCTGTTATCAAGAAAAGGATTCTTGACAAAACGGCCGCAGCGGCGGAAACGCTCTGTCTTTTGTTCGAGCAAAAGACGACCGTCATCAAGAATCTGATCGTGTTCAATGACGGGGTTGAGAAAAAACTGTATGCAGGCGCACAGGACTTTGCGGAGGTCTACCCGTTTGTGCCGTATCAGTTCAACCTCCTGGCCAGTGTCCTTACGTCCATCCGTACCCACGGCGCTTCCGGCAAACACCTCTCCGAGGGCGAACGATCCATGCTTGCACTGTTTAAGGAGTCCGCCTCTGGTCTAAAGACGAAGGAGATTGGCGTGATTGTGCCGTTCCACCGTTTCTATGACGCACTGGAAAATTTCCTTGACCACAGCCATAGGGGCGTCATCATCCGGGCATACGACAACAGTTATATCAACCCGGAGCAGAAAGACCGCGATGTGTTTGCCGTCAATGTCCTGAAAACTCTGTTTATGATCAAGTATGTGCTGGAGATCGAGGCGAATATCGACAATATCACCAGCCTGATGGTGGAGAATATCGATGATGACCGCATTGAATTGAAAGGCAGGGTCGAGGATGCGTTGAAAGTCTTGACCCGCCAAATGCTGGTTCAGAAGAACGGCAGCCTGTATGTATTCCTGACGGACGAGGAACAGGAGATCAACAACGAAATTGAAAAAGAGAACGTGGAAATGCCGGAGGTCATCACCAAGATTGCGGAAATGATTTTTGAGGACATCTGTAAGGACAAGCGTTATCGCTATCCGGCATTCAATGGACGCTATGGTTTCTCGTTCAATCAAGCGGTGGATGACCGCCCCTATAAAGCTGCACAGAGCTATGATACTGGTCTGCGTATCCTGACCCCGTGGTATGACGGCGGCATGGATGACACGACCCTGCGCATGATGTCCGGGCAGGGCAAGGAGGTTCTTGTCGTTCTCCCCAACGATGACGAGTTCCTGACGGAAATGCAGGTGTACTTGAAAATCGAGCGGTTTTTGAGAAAGCCGGGGACCTTCCAGCTTACAAAGTATGAGTCCATCAAAGAAGCCAAGCGCATGGAGATGCGGGAGCGGTATGACAACGCAAAGCTGTATCTGACCGAGGCTTTGAAAGAGGCAAGTATCTATGTGAACGGGGATATCGCTCGCCTTTCCGCGAAGGAAGTGACGGGACGGATCAATGAGGCCATCGGGCGGCTGGTGCAGACCGTTTATCATAAGCTCTCCTATATTGACACGGCGATGAGTGAGACGGATATCCGCAAGATGTTCCGTAGCACAAATCAGCTTTCCCTTACACTGGAGGGTGGCACAGAACCCAATAGCCACGCTCTGGACGAATTGCAGGGTTTCATCGCCATGAACTCCCGCAGCCATATGAAAACTTCCATGAAAACGGTAAAGGACCGCTTTATGAAAGCCCCCTACGGCTATGTGGAGGATGACATTCACTGGCTCGTTGCCCGCTTGTTCAAGCGCGGTGATGTGGCGTTTACCGTGAACGGCGCGGCAGTCAGTCTCAATAACAAGTCCGATGAGGAGATCATCAGCTTTATCACCAAAAAAGCCTTTGTGGAGAAGCTGCTGATGGAGGAGCGCGTCCGGGTTTCCGATAAGGACAAGAAAGCTGTCCGGGATGTGATGAAAGAGGTGTTCCATACCGCAAGTTCCGCCGAGGATGAGGACACCATCATGTCGAATTTCCAGCGGTATGCCCAGAACACTTATAATGAGATTGAAAAGCTGGAGGTCTACTACAAGCAGTACCAGTACCCCGGCAAGAAGGTTCTGGCGGCTGGCAAAAAGCTGATGCTGGCAGTGATCCAGATTCAGTCCGCGATGGAGCTTTTCACTACTGTGTCAAAGATGCGTGATGACTTCATGGATTTTGCAGAGGATTATGACCCAGTGAAAGCGTTCTTTGCCGGGGAACAGCAGCAGATTTTCATGCGGGCGCTGGATATGCTGACAATCTACGATGACAGCAAGACCTATATTGTGGACTCCGTGCTGGAGGATATTGTGGCGCAGATGCGCTCCATCGTTCGGCAGGACAAGCCCTATGGCAATATTCCCAAACTGCCTGGACTGCGCGACCAGTTCATGGCCGCCTATGTGAAAGTGCTGGAAGTCGAACAGGCACCGGTGCTGGATTCCATTGACCAGGCCAGGAAACGCGTCCTTGACGCTCTCTCTGGGAAAGAGTATGAAGCGCAGAAGCGAAGCCACTATTTTGAGCAGTTTCGGGAAATCTGGGACGGTGCGGAGCGTTGCAACAATGTTTCAACTTTGCGAAGCTTTGGCGATAAAGCCGATGCTCTGAAACTTCGCCTGCTGGGTGAGATGGACGCACTGGATGCGCAGATTGCACAAAAGAAAGCAGAAGCGGCGGCAAAGCAGGCCCGTGAGCAGGCGGAGAAAGCTGGATCGGAAGCACCTCCCACTGTGGCGGAGCCACCCGCTGTCTACAAAGTGCGCAAGACCAAGCGAGTTCCCATCAAGCAGATGACCGGCACGGCATCTTGGCGGCTGGAGAGCGTGGAGGATGTGGACAAGTACCTGGCGCAATTGCGGGAGAAGCTGACAGCACAGTTGGATACTGACACAATTGTTAATGTCGAGTTTTAAGGGGAAGTGTATGTTTGAAAATACTCAAAGAATGTTGGCCCAGATGAATGGGTCCATGACATATAAAATGGATATTCTCCCCGATGAGGATGGGTATTATGACAAAGAATGTCCGAACGATGATTGTCTGTCAAAGTTTAAGGTAAATGTAGAAGATTGGAGAAATCTTTTCTCCGATGAGGCAGTACACTGTCCATTTTGTGGACACATTGCTCCTGCGAGAAGCTGGTGGACTACGGAACAAATTCAACAGGCTCAGCGACAAGCGCGTGACCAGCTTGCTGCACAACTTGGGCAAGCTCTTGAAGCTGATGCGATGGCATTTAACTGTTCGCAACCGAGAAAGAGCTTCTTTAAGATGTCAATGAGTTATTCGGGAAGAACTCATTTTGTAAATCTTCCAGCTATGGCTCTTGCGGAGATGGAACAGAAAATTCAATGCGAGAAGTGCGGAGCGCGGTATGCTGTTATCGGTTCTGCTTTCTATTGCCCGTGTTGTGGTCATAATTCTGCGAAACTGACCTTTAGAAATACGATTGATAAAGTTCGAGCTAAAATCAATAATTTAGACACAATCCGCAGAGCGATAGAAGCTGTGAGTAGGGATGAAGCTGCGAGAACTTGCGCATCACTGGTTGAGACATCCATTCCTGATTTAGTAGTTGCTTTTCAAAGATTGTGTGAATGTGTTTACCCTCAAATTGACGGGGCATTACCGTTGAAGCGAAATGTGTTCCAGCGTTTAGATGATGGTAACAAACTTTGGCACGACCTTGTTGGCGTTGGCTATGATGATTGGATTACTGTCAAGCAGTATGCAAATCTAAAAAAGTGTTTTCAGCAGAGACATTTGCTCCAGCATCAGGATGGGATTATTGATCAAGATTATCTTATTAAAAGTGGGGATACGAGGTACGCCATTGGTCAGCGGTTGATAATTAGTATAGATGATGTTTTGAATTATGCTGATATAGTTGAGACATTGGGCGAATACATTTTAGCGTTGATTTAGGAGGATAGTCCAAAATGAACAAAACAGCAATCAAGAATTTTTCCATATGGGCGCGGAATAAGTTGATTGCCGACATCCAATATCGGGCCGGTCTTATTGGCATTACAGCGGATGGCATCCAGCCTGTGCTCCCGCAATCTGCCGGGAATACGGAGTTTTATGATATCGGTACAGGGTCGCCCTATTCCATCAGCGGCGAGGCCGTCAGCCAGCGCCGCAAGCTGGTGGAGGCCATCCGTGAGAAAGAGCGAAAATCCGACTACCCGACCGCCTACAAGTACATCGTGGAGGAAGTCGCCTACACCTGGTTCAACCGCCTCATCGCCATTCGGTTTATGGAGGTCAACGACTACCTCCCCTCCCACATCCGTGTGCTGTCCTCTGACTCCGGCAAGTTAGAGCCGGATTTGGTGACGACCCCTTTCGATGCGGAACTGTCTTTTTCCACAGACGAGGAGCAGATGGTCATGCGGTTCAAACGGGACAATCAGATTGATGAATTGTTCCGGCTGCTGTTCATTAAGCAGTGCAATACCTTGAATGAGATTTTGCCCGGATTGTTCGAGAAGACCAACGACTATACCGAGCTTTTGCTCAGCGTGTCCGTAATCGATCAGGACGGCGTGGTCTATCGCCTGACGCACGACATTGACGAGGACGATTTCAACATCGAAAAGGGCGGGCAGGTGGAAATCATCGGCTGGCTGTACCAGTATTGGAACACGGAACTCAAAGACGCGGTGTTTGGCAGGCCCTCCGGGCAGAAAATCAAAAAAGAGGAGATTCCTGCCGCCACCCAGCTCTTTACCCCGGACTGGATTGTCCGCTACATGGTGGAAAACAGTTTGGGCCGTCTGTGGGTGGAGGGACACCCCAATGACGAGCTGAAAACGAATTGGAACTACTACCTGGACGAGGCAGAGCAGGAACCCACTGTACAGGCCTGGCTTGCGGAGATGCGCAAAGAGTACGCTGCTCTGAACCCGGAGGACATTAAGTGCATCGATCCCTGCATGGGCAGCGGACATATCCTGTGCTATTTGTTCGATGTGCTGATGCAGATCTACGAGAGTCAGGGCTATTCCCAGCGGGACGCGGCCCAGAGCATCGTGCAGCATAACCTCTACGGGCTGGATATCGACAAGCGCGCCACCCAGCTTGCTTATTTTTCCGTGATGATGAAGGCCCGGCAGTATGACCGGCGGTTCCTCTCCCGCAACCTTCAGCCTATGATCTTCAGCACCACGGGCGACGAGGAGGGGGAGAACTTCGGCTCCCTGGTCATGGTGGACGACCCCGGAGAAATGCCAGAAGACCCGCAGACAGTGTTTGAGTTTGCAGATTACGAACAGCGGCTGAATGCCTGGAATTACCGCTATCTCCTGGCGCAGAAGTACCATGTGGTGGTGACAAATCCGCCGTATATGGCAGTTTCCAATGGAAATGGGCCGTTGCAGGACTATGTGAAGAAGAACTTCCCGGACAGCAAAGCCGACCTGTTCGCCGTCTTTATTGAGCGGTGCGGACAGCTTGCCGGAAAGAATAGCTATCAGGCTATGATTACCCAGCACGCCTGGATGTTCCTGTCCAGCTTTGAAAAGCTGCGGGCAAAATTGCAGACGGTGGATACTGTCAATATGGCCCATCTGGGTCCCAGGGCCTTTGAGGAGATTGGCGGCGAGGTGGTGCAGACCACCAGCTTTGTCCTGCGCAAAAGCTATATCAAAGACTATAAGGGCACCTATTGCCGCCTGATTGAGCCAACCACCCAGCAGGGGAAAGAGGATATGTTCCTGGTTGGCGAGAATCGCTACACCGCCCAACAGGAACATTTCTCCAAGATCCCCGGTGCGCCAGTGGCGTATTGGGTCACAGAAAGATTTACAAAAATATTTGATGCACCACTATTTCAGGAGTTTTCGATTTCAGATGGGCAAAATAAGACAGGGAATAACTCAAAATATGTACGGGAACATTGGGAAGTAGCAAGTAACTTAATAGGAATTGAAAAGAAATGGTTGTTCTATGCAAAGGGAGGCGGATTTAGAAAGTGGTATGGAAATATTACAGAAGTTGTTGATTGGTCTCCAACAACTCGTGCATTTTATAAAAAAGACACCATATGCCGAATTATACCAGAGTATTTGTGGTACAAAATCGGGATAACGTGGAGTTTGATTTCAAATAATCCCAGCTTTAGGATTTTGCCCGAAGATGCGACTTTCGATGTTGGAGGATCATCTGTTTTTTTGAGATATGATGATGACTTATATTATTATCTTGGTATGCTCAATAGTCCCGTATTTTCGGAAGTACAAAAAATTACTAATCCGACGATTAACATCCAAGTAAAAGATATACGAATTATGCCAGTCATAAAGAAGTTTGAGTCACAAATTAAAAAGGCTGTGCAGGAGGCTGTAGGTATATCCAAAACCGACTGGGACTCCTTTGAGACTTCATGGGACTTCATCCGGCACCCGCTGGTGCGGGGTGTGTCCACCGTGGCGGAGGCGTTTGCAGCATGGGAAGCGGAGTGCGAGGGCCGTTTCCAACAGCTCAAGACCAACGAGGAGGAGCTGAACCGCATTTTCATCGACATCTACGGCTTGCAGGACGAG
>NZ_CAPDXS010000126.1:0-15441 GCF_948601915.1 uncultured Acetatifactor sp.
GGAGCCAGTAAAACCGTTGATAAGGGTCAAATCGACCCTTATTCCCGTGTTTAGCGCATTAATCGCTCCAGTCACAGTCCCATCCCCAATCCCTGCAAGACTTGTGCCTCCCAGCAGCTTCCACAGATACCGCAAGTTCTTTACAGCGAGGGAGAACTTCCGCATTAGGCTGCTATGCTTTTCCCCAGATGCCACGACTCCGATGTCCGCCCATCCTGTCGGATTTGTGGCGTCTCCGCTGGAAAAGGTAACAGTATTATTTGCAGAGTCCCCAGTCTTTTCCATTTTGGCGCTCCACCCACTGATTAGGGTACTAGTGATTCCATCCAACACGGATTTATTGCCATGGGTATGCTTTTTGGTATTTGCGTCATTCCAATTTGTCCTCTCAGTAGGCGTTACGTGCTTCGTGGTATCCTTTGTATGGCTGTCAAACTCTGCCGCAGATGCCTTTTTGCCAATCGCCGCATCCAGCGCGTCCATGATGGTCTTATGCGCGGCAATCGCATCCGCCACTTCCTTCAACGTGTCCAAAGATTCTGGGGCTCCGTTTATCAAGCCCGCAATCTTTTGGTTGGTGTAAGCTGCCAGTTGCTGATATAGTTCATCCAGCGCCGCCTGCTGCGCTATGGACACCGGCTTATCCATGTCGGATGTGGAGTCAAGGCCTAGCTGCTCTGGCGTAACCTTATGCGGATTATTATAATCTTCGATATGGCCATCCAGATTCTCCGCATTGCTCTTTATTCCTCTTTCCAGTCGCTCCTTGGTCTCCTCAAAGTCATCATACGCCACATATAAGATACTCGGATTCGTGACCGCTATCTCTGCCACATCGGAAATGTTGAGCGTCAGTCGGATTCTCTTCCTCGTTGCCTCCACTCCCGTGGTGCTGACTATGTACTGCGCATCATCCCCGCAGTTGTCATATACATACAGTTTCTCGCCCTCATTGGTCATGACGATAATCCCTATCTCACGAAAATAGTAATCATATCCTACCTTTGGTATGTCCACTGTTATCGTGCACTTCCCATCTTCGGCCATATCTATCCTTAAATCCGTAATCTCGTACAGCTGGTGTACGAGCCCTTTCAGCGTCCGGAAATTGGCGGGAGGCCGCCCATCACCAACCACGACCGATCTTATTTCCATGCTGTTCGCAAGCTGTGCCGCATTCAAAGCGTTCTGCCCATCCACGGTCAGCGCCAATCCGTTCCATGCCATTTTCCGTCCCTCCTATCTCTGCTTCATCTCCAATATGTCCGCCTGTTCCATGAGCCCGCCGCCATATACCGTCAGGCCGGAGGTCACAGGCTCATATACAATGTCAACTACTATGTTCATCGGCACCATCGTCGCCAACAGGTACTTCAACTCCTCTACCTGGCTGTCGTCCGTGGAGTATACCACCACCAGAAGGCCATACCCATCCTCGAAGCCAGGATGCAAGGAGAAATTGTGCCTTCCGCCGAGCAGCTGCTCCAGCTTCGCGGCAAGCATCCTTATGGTATATGGGGACTCATTGTACCATCTGCTCAGGAGCCTTGTCCTGCGCATCTCAATCGTGTCCCTTTCATATGGCATGATGCCCAGCATACCCTCGAAGCGTGATATCCCCCATTCGTCAGCCGTGACGATGAATTCGTTCTTCAAGGCCCGGTCCGCCGCCTGCCATACAAGCGCAAACTCCGGATTCTCCGCCGTCAGGGCGATATTAATCTCCTTATAATCCGCTATGAATGGCGGAAGGTAGGAAACAAGATTGACCTCCCTTATCATCCGCTTACACCTCCAAGCACCGGGATTTCATATTCCCCCAATTCCAGGTTACCCCTTGCACCGTTGACCAAAGTCTCCTGGACATCGATGATACCGGGGACGTTCAGAATCCGGTTGTCGATCTGGCTTATCCTCACAACCAGGCTGGAAGCCTCCGCCCATCCTTTCCTGAGCTCCAGAAGATAGGCAGCGATGGCGTCTTCAATCGGGGCCTGGAGGCTCCCCCACCCATAGCCGGGCTCGAAAGTGATGTCCGTCCTGATATCCACTGTTCTCGCAGCCGCGCTCTCCACCCTCACCACATGGCCGATAGGCGCGAGCCCGAACCCCTCCCCCGCATTCACTTCCGGATCGATGGCAGCCTGGACCGCCTCGACAAGCGTTTCAGAAGCAGGCCCGAATTCTGAATCGATGATCGTCAGGAGCACCGTCCCTCCTATCGTAAGCTTCTTCTGCTTTGCGGCCTGGAAAACGGAATCCAGCCAATGCCGGACATCCCCGCTCAGCGTCCCCTTGATTCCGTCGTACCATGTCTCGACTCCCTCTTTCGGAATCATGTCGGCCGGAGAGACATCGCTGTTCCATACCCTTGTCACCTTCGTCCTGCCGACTCCTGGGATGGCATTCGTCTTTTCCAGATAGTCGGCCCGGTTCCCACCAAAGGCATTCTCGCGGAAGGAAGAGAAATACCTCTGCCGCAGCTCCTCCGTCCCCTCTTCATCCTCGCCCGGAATCAGGATCCCTGTCAGTTCAGCGCTCTGCAGCCCTTTTATATATTCCATGGGTATCATCGCGCCGAAAAACTGGTTCCCGGCCTTCCCGGCCGTCTCACACTCGACCTGGTATTCCCCATCGGCAATCTTCCCTCTTACGACATAATTCATATCGCCAATGTTGAACCGCTGCCCGGCCACATCAATGGACCCTGGAACGAACACGCCCTTCAGTACCGCCTTTGTCGCTTCACGGGGATGTATCCCCCTTTCCCTACAGCGCAGGATCAGGAACTCCCTGGAGGCCGTATCTCCGTATGCCTCCCTTAGAACAGAGTCCAGCTCGATGTACAGTATCTGCAGCTCTATGGCCGTAGGCGAATGGGTGTCCCAGATTACCGAGCCCTCCCGCTTATCGAACCGATCCGGCACGCGGGCCAGCATCCTCTGTAGAATCGCTTCATATGTAGTATCCTCATACATCAGAAATCCACCTCCCTGTCCGCCTGCACCTCCCCAAAGACGGTATGCGCCGTGAACGCCACATGCACGATGCCCTTCCGGGGGAAGTCGAACGCAAAGCCGTCCACGCTCTGGATCCTGTCGTCCCAGAGCAGCGCTTCCGAAATACGGCGCTTCAGTTCCGGGCATACATATGTCAACGGCTCGCCAAAGAGATCCATGAGCTCAATCCCATAGTTCCAGCTATACATGACATACTGGTAGCGCTCCGTCATGATAATCTTGAGGATTGCCTGCCTTACCGCCTCCAGCCCGTCCGTATATCCGCGGATGCGGTTCCCGTCCACCTGCATCCCATAAGTGAGGCTCGGCTGCTCCTCAATCTCGAAGTCCTTGTCCAAAAAGCCGACTGTTGATGGAATCATCCCTTGCCTCCTATCCGATCGACCACGATGAACTTCTGGCCCTCCTGCTGCCGGAGCAGTATCACCTGGTCGCCGGCCTCAAGCGCATTATGCATCATGAAGTTCTGTGTCCCCACGATTCCATGGACATGCGGGGGCGGGACGGCGGTCTCCCCGTCAGAAGGAAGGACCCCTTCCCCTGTCGTCCATTGCACAGTGACCGTCGTCATATAGTCTGTCACGTTCCTTGCCAGGACAAGCTGCTGCTCCCCCAGCACCATCTTCTGCTCCACATTTATCTTTAGCGGGGACTTCGAGACCACCTCCCCGAAATACACGTTTACCGGCTTAGACGATTCCCTTTCGTCCCGTGCCGCCCTCTTCATGGCCTCCACCAAACCGTTCGCGTCAGCCAACGAACTCACCTCCCCTAAGCGTCAGGTCCATCCAGTGCATGCTTTCCTTATATGTATGCCTGCAGCTCTCCACCAGCATGAAGTTCTTCAGCTTCATGTCCCCCAAATCGAGGTTCACTACGATCATGCTGCCAGCCCTCACCCGGTTGTCGCCCAGCACATTGGTGAGCTTCAGGTTGCGGGTCTTCTTGTTGTACAGCTTCAGCAGGGCATCTACCTTCGCCTGACCGTTCTCCCCCTTCTTCAGGGTATCGAAATACTGCAGTATCCCCCATCTGTTGATGTTCCCGGAATCCTGCGCGATATAGACCTCCCTGAACCCGGTCTCCTCATTGTCATAGGTCAGCTTCACCTTGTTGAAGGTATTGTCATCGATGGATGAGACGTAATCGAACGTCTCGCAGGTCTCCTCATCCACCATCAGATAGGCTCCCTGCCTCCCCACCGCCATGGAGGACAGATGCCTCAGGTCCAGCCTGCCGAAATCGTCGTACAGCACGAACATCTCCCCGGTATTCGTCAGGGTCAGGTCAAGGGCGTTCTGTATCATGTCAAAGAGGGACGAGTTCTCCTCCACCCTGGATTCGATTATGTACCCTGTATTTTCCAATACCCCAGTATTCAGCCCATAATCCGCGGCCAGCATCCGCAGGAACTGGTCTGCGGTCTTGTTCTCATACACTATGGTGTCCTTGTTCTTCAGATACCGTAGCTGGTCATAGGCGGTGACGGAGATGAGCTGTTCCTTCGACCTCTGCTGCTTGAACACAAAGCCGAAGAACACTTCTTCGCCATTCTCCTTCATCCTCACCGCGCTCCCTTCCGAAAAGTCCAGCACGTCATCCCTTAACACCTTAAAAGAGAGTTTTCCGGGAGCCCCCTTCCTTTCCGTCGTCCATTCAATCCCTTCCTCTACTGCAGGAAGATACGCCTTAGTCCCAAGCTCGTTCCCGATCAGCAGTTCAATGCCCATATGCACCTCCTTGTTAAACCGCCGGAATCGTCAGTACCTGCTTCGGATAGATCAGGTTCGGGTTCCCCCCGATCACGCTCCTGTTGGCATTATAGATTACCGTGTACTTGCCGCCGTTGCCATAGAACTTCTTTGCGATGTTCCAGAGGCAGTCCCCGCTTACGACCGTATAGGTCTGGGCTGTCGCCGGGGCGGGCGAGTTGGACGCCTCCCTCTGCGGCTCCACGCTGGCCTTTGGTTTCTGCATGTTGAAGGCGATGTTCACCGTCTTCGTCCCGTAGTCACGCCATTGCTTCAGCTTTATCTTCACCAGCACGTCGAACCCTTCCTCTGCATCCTCCTCGATTCTGTAGTCCTCCATGGACACCTTGATGTTCGTATCGAAAAGCTGCTTCCCGGTTGGACGCTTCCTGCATACGATGAACTGGAAAGGCTTCCTGTCCGTCTTCAGCGCCTCAAAGCAGTCCAGGAAGTAATCGGCCCCCTTGAATCCGGACTTGTAGACGGCGAAGGGATACTTTTCCTGTGGTATCCTGCACTCGAACTCGATGTCGGTCAGCCCCGCCTGCCTCAGGATGTTTATCTCCCCCTCGTTTATCAGGGTGGCCGTCTCGTTCGCATTGTTGATCTTCACCGTCAGCTTCGGGGGCGCTATGGGCAGCAGACACCTCCCCAAATAGAAATCATATCCGCTCTGGGCCATCAGCTATGCACCCCTTCCGTTGAAATGTCGATGGCTTCGTTCATCATGTCGGTCATGCCGGACATGACGCCATCCAGATCCATGCCGTTCTTTATCGTGTTGTGGTTCGTCTGCTCTATCTTGACCTCGGCGGTGGTGAACCGGTTGACAGCTTCCTGCTCCGCGATGTCCCGGAGATACTTCAGCTCCTCCCCGGTTATCTCCATGGAATCAGCCATGGCACCAGTGTTCCCCGCGATGTCCTCGACGCCGCTCCCAATCCCTTCCATCCCAGCGCCATAGCCGCTCAGATCCGCGTAGCTGCCTGCATCTGGGATATTGGTGTCGAACAGGGAGGCCGGGTCGAATTCCGCTATGCTCTCATCGATTCCTTTGCCGAAGGAGTACCCTGCGTCCCATGCCCCTTTATACTCGAACCGGCCTAAGTGCAGACTGGAGGCATCCATCTTCGCCATAATCTCCTCGCCCTGGCCGAAAGTCTCATCGACCCAGCCTCCCAGGGAGTCCCGCCATCCGGAGACTGCTCCCGCAAGGTTCGAGCCAAAAATCGCATCGATAGCGGATGCCAATGATTCCAGCAGGCCAAGGATGCAATCGACCAAATCGAAGAAAAGCCTCGCGATGGAACCAATCGGATCCGTGAACACATTCCCGAAAAAGTTCGCAAACGCGGCTATGAAGTTCCAGAGCACCGCGAAAATGTCAATCACAAAGTTAATCAGCGCGACAAAGAGGTTCCCGATGAAAGCAGCCGCCACCATGAACACGCCACAGATAGTCCCTGTTGCGGAGACGGAAGTTCCGGCAAATTTATTGACTGCTGCCACCGCGGCATAGAACAAGGCAATCAGGGCAATAATCAGGACGATTACCCAGACAATAGGGCAAGCGTACATCGCGGCATTGAGCCCGTTCTGGGCCGTCACCTCTGCCCACGTCGCTCCCGTCGTCGCCCAAATAGCAGCGGCGTGGATGCCTTCCCATACCGCCATGACACCCTTGGCCGCTGCGGAGCCGAGCTCCAAACCTTTCGTGATGGCAAGGTAGGCACCGTATACTGCCAGGGCCCCCGCCACGCCGTAGATGATGGGCGACAGCCAGGACCAGTTGTCTGCCAGGAGCTGCGCCCCGGCGATGAGCAGGTCGAAGACTTCCAACGCAAGCCCCGCCACCACCGACAGCGCCGTGATGGCGTTGTCCACGATGCCCTGAAATGCCTCGCTGTTCCCTATCTCGTTCATCCGTTCAAGCACAGGCTGGAAGGCCATCAGGGCATGGTTCTCAAAGGATGTCCATATCTGCTCGAATGTCATCGGCATGCTTTCGAACTTCGCATTGGTCTCATCTGCCGTGGCAAACATGGCCGCCTTGACGATGTCGGCGGTAATCATCCCTTCCGCCGCCATGTCCTTCAGCTCCCCTTTCGGCACTTCCAGGTAGTCCGCGATCGCCTGTATGATGTTCGGTGCCTGCTCCAGGATGCTGTTGTACTCCTCCCCGCGGAGGACACCGGAGCCCATGGCCTGAGTAAGCTGCAGCATGGCCGCATCGATGCCCGCCGCCTCCGTCCCGGCAATCCGGAACTGCTTGTTCACCTGCTCCATGAATGCTATGGTCTCTTCCGAGCTGCTGAAAGCGTCCCCGGCCATGAGCCCCAGCTTCGAGACCGCATCCGCCGTCGCCTGATAGCTGCCCCTCGCCCGTTCCGCGGAAAGGAATATCATGTCCTGCAGCTCCTGCGTGGTCTGTAGCCCATCGTTCATCATGTCCAGGCGTGCCGTGGTGGAGACCAACTGGTCAGACAGGCCCATTGCGTTCGAAAGGGTATGGAGCGTGGCATAGGCAGCCACCGCTCCCCTGATGGCCCCCATCAGCCCATTCGCCCTGTCCGTGCCCGCCTCAATCTCCTGGTTCAGGCGCCCCTGCTCGTCCACATTGTCCCGGATATGTCTCTCCGTATCCCCTATGACCTGGTTGAGCCTCAGATAGGACTCGTTCGCCGCCTGGACGTCCATGTCGTCCATGGCCCGGCTAAGGTTCTGCTGCTCCCTGAGCGCCTGCCCAAACTGTCCCCTCAGCATCTCCAGCTCCGCGATTGCTGCATCCGTCCCCAGGTTCATCGGGTTGCCCTCTATCTGCTGGATGCGCCCCCGTATGCTGTCGATCCTGACCGCCATCCGGTTCAGATCCTGGAAAGCTTCCGGCGGGAATATGCTCGTGTTGTACGCCTGCCTGGCAATGGCATCCTGGGTGCCGCACAGCCGTTCAAGCATGGCGTCCGTGCTCTGGACCTCCTGTCGGAACCGGCCTATCCCGCTTCCATCGAACACATCCAGGGCCGGGGACTGCCAGCTCACAGCCGGGGCTATCTCAGAGGGATCCACCCTGTCCATGGCCGCGACCAGCTCCTGGACGGACATGGTCGCCTGGTTTATGGAATCCCGCGCCGCCTGGAAAGCGCTGCCATCGACAGGAGAATCCATGGCACCCTGCAAGTCCTCCATTGCGGAAAGCCCCAGGTTCACGGAATCGATCACATGGTACAGGATGCCTGTGAAATTGTCCTGCAGCTCGATCGCAGTCCTTATGCCCCCCATGCCGTCACCGTCCTTTCTTCCCTTTCTTCGCTTTCCGCTTCATCTCCTTCTCTTTTTCCCTGTCATTCTTCATCTTCAACTTGACCGCGGCCACCACAAAGGCTTTCTCAGGTTCGTCCAGTCCAAGGAAAACAGAAGGCAATATGTGCAGCTTCAGGAGGGCATAGTAGGCAAAGTTCGCCTCCCAATCCCCTCCCTCGATCAGTTTTTTGCTTCGTCCACCTTATCCTCAAAGGATACATTGAATCCCTGGAACCTCTGGACGAAGCTGGCCAGGTCATTATACTCCCCGGGATCATCGACCATGGCCAGCAGCAGCTCCTCCGGAGTCGCCACGCCATAGGAATCCTGCAGCTCCTTATCGTACAGATCGGGCACCACCACGGAAGCGGCGATCATGCGCCGGATATACAGGCCGGACTTGATCTTCTGCCGGAACAGGTTGGGCTTGCCGGTCACCTGCACTTCAACCGTACAGTCATCCCGGATGTTCTCATTCTCTTTCGAGGTGATATGCCTCAACTCCCATTCAAGGGGTTTGCCGTCTTCATCGCAGAGGGACTTAGTGGCGGCATAGAACCCGTTCTTCTTCTCCACCTTGTTTTGCTTCATGAACTTGCTGAACTTAGACATCTTGCATCCTCCTTATATTCTGTTTGGATCCTGATCAATTGGTAAGAAAGCCCTCCAGGTCCCTGAACGCTTCCGGCATCTTGAAATCCTCAAAAGTGAAATCCATATCTTCATCCAGGTACTCCCCGTCCGCATCGAACTTCGCAAGGACGCCTCCGTCGATGTTGCAGTCCATCAGGATCATGGTCTGCCGTCCCACCGAGGAAGTCCTATCCTCATTGGAGATCTGAATCTCGAAATAGACATCTTCCCCCGTCTCCTTGTACTGGAGCATCATCTGCCGGAAGACCGATGTGTTGTAGTGGAACGTCGCGCTCCCAGTGCCCTTCCAGCCGGAAGCCTTGTTCCCCTTTCCCGTCTTTCCCAAAATCGGCACTTCGGTCTTGTTCTTCTCGAACTTTGCTTCCAGGTTGATTGCCTGCATGAAGTTATATCGCCGCGTCCCTATCGTGACGAAGCACTCTGCCAGCCCTGCGAACACGGTATCCTTCGCTTTCATCACTACATTGCCGTTCATCTCGTCTCCCCCCTTTCTACGCCACCGTGACGGTCATGTACAGCTTGCCCATGGCATTCACGACGGTCACGGAGTCTGCCACGACCACCGATTTCTTTGTCTCCCCCTGTGCCACCGTCACATCCGCATCGGAGAAGTCCTCAATGGCCCTGATTTCCTGAAGCTGCTCATGGTGCTTGACGATGTCGGACCAGAGGGAGATGCGCCCTGCGGCATCATTGGGCACGACGCCAAGGTACTTCGTGTTGAAAAGCATCGCGATGTCGTTGCCAATCTGGTCGATTACCCGGACTGTCTGGTTGTCCTTGAAGATGTCCCCCATAGTGTCGGAGACAGTCACCATGGTGTTGACATCCTCGAGCACCCGGACATCGGTCCCTACAAGGTGGAAAGTGAATTTCCCTGCCTTGATTGCAGCTTTTAGCTGGCTCTGCGTATACGGGGTGTCAACGGTGAACCCTCCGTCGTACTTCCTGTTCTGGTTGCTCTTGTTGACCGCGCAGCCTGCGGAGGCACCCGTCACCCAGTACACGAGGCCCGCCTCGCTCCAGCCCTCGTCCAGGACCTTGTTGTTCACGCTGATGACGCCCATGAAGTCGGCCTTTGCATAATCATAGAGCACAAGCTGGAACTTCACGCCCATCTCGTCGCGCAGCCGCTTATTGTAGGCCGCATACAGCGACTTCGTGGTATCGTCCGTCACGGCGGCTCCCATAGTGTTGAAGGCATAGGACTCGGCCTTGTCAAGATATGCCTGATGGTCCTCCCCGCTCACCGTTCCGTTCTCCCCACCTGTCAGGGGGACTGCGGCTGCCGCTTCCAGCGTAATCCCCAGTTTCCATTTCAGGAACCTGTTGTCCGCCAGCTCCGCCGCCTGCGATACGGTCTGCTCGTCCACTGCCTCCGTCCCCAAGATAGTCTTGACATCGAAGAGCGTCTCGTCATCAGCGTTCACCTGCACCGCAACCTTCAGGTCATTGCCCCGCACCCCGCAATAGCGGGCCTCCGCAAGGCTGTTGCCCGCTTTCTTGCCTCCGCCATTCAGGCGGTATGCATAAAGGGTATGCGTGTTCAGGAACAGATCCCGGAGCCCTCTCAGCTTATCGCTGGTGTACTCATAGCCAAATATCTCCGTGCTGTTCTTCTGGAAATCCCCGTTCGTCACTTCAAAGATCTCCCCTTCCCTGCCCCAGTCCAGTTCAAGGGCCATCGTCGCGATACCTCTTCCGGAAAGGGCCGCAGTCGCAGCGGACTTCGAGACGAAGTTCATATATGCGCCCGGCAGTTCCTTGTTCTGTGCCACAAAAGTGCCTCCACCTAAAGCCATCCCTATCTCACCTTACCTTTCATATACCTTTCGATTTTCTCCTCCACGGCTCCCCCTGTATAGAGCTCTCCAGCCTCAAGAAGGGCCTCCAGGGCATCCCTTCTCTCCCGGAAGCGTGCCGAAGCGATCAACTGCTCCTTCGAGAACCTGTTCTCCGTTTCCCTGCCGCTCTCCGGCGGCGCTTCCGACGGCTTCTTCTTTCCCGCCATCCAATCACCTATCCTTTCACATGGGTTTCGGAAGAGACCTCCTCCATCATCGGGATGGCCTCTCCCCGCCTATAGACAAAGCAGTCATAGTTCACGAAGAAGTTCAGGACACCGTCCACCACTTTTCCGCTCATCTTCGTCCCCATCATGGGCCCGTCCACGTCTATGTACTCCAGACAGAGTTCCATCCGCTCCAGGACCTCATAGCATTCCCGGTTCCTGTCGTCTTCCGACAACGGGAAATATTGGATGCAGAACTGGTTCTGCCTGAAATGTCTCTTCCCCAGGAAAAGCCTGTCCGTAGGGTTCAGGCATTGGATGAAGAAAGTGTGGCCGCCCATGTCCTGGGATATCTCCTCGATATAAATCTCGTATCCGTCGCCAAATTCAGCATCCAGGGCGACGCTGATGGCTTCCATGATTGTATTCAACACTTCATGGCACCTCCCAGGAACTCCCTGATCCTTTTTTCCAGGATCTGCGGGGCGATGGTCTGCAGATCCTGCTCTGATATGGTCATCATGAAATGCCCCCTGACCCATCCCTTATGGTTGGCTGTCCTATGCCCATACTCGACATAGCTAGCGTACTCCACCAGGTTCACGATTTCGATGGCATAGGTGTCCCCCCAATGGTGGACCGGCAGCGAATCAGCATATCCTCTTGCAGGGCCTCCGGCTGTCCATCCCCGCCTCAACGTGCCGCCTTTCTTTACGGTGGCCCGCTTGACCTTGCCTTTGTTCTTCCCGGCTTTGTATCTCACATGGCTGCCGTCCGCATCCGTCACATAGCTCTTTCCATACTCGCCTACTGGCGTGCGCTTCACCACCATGCGCAGCAGACGGGCCGCAAGCTCCTTCGCGCATGCCTGTAGGAACATGTCCGTCTGCCTGTCCAGCTCGCTCAGGCCCTTCTGCAGCTCCTTCATGCCTGATACGTCAAACCTTCCCATATTCCCCATGTCATGCCCACCTTTCAAACAGCTCCAGGACAATCTCCTGGTGCGTGGAATAGACCGCGGGGACGCCGCTGCATTTATAGTCCGCAGTGACGCCGTCCTGCGACACCGTCACCTTCGACCCTGGCCTGACCGTGGCCTCAGGTGCCAGGAACAGCTTGATGACCTGCGCGATGCTGGCCGCTGATTCCGTCTGCTGCGCAGGGTTCGACTGCTTGAAGGAAAGCCTGCAGGGCTGCCCCTCCAGGACCACGCTGTCGGCATACGTCACGAGCTTCGACGCCCCGCCCTTCACCTTCTGGTGCTCGGTCACCGTGCAGGTTCCCGTATACATCCTTTCTATGGCCCTGCGAGCCTTCAGGACCTGAGCCTTCGATAGCATTTCAGCTGCTCCTTTCCGGACTGCATCATCACTCCCAGCAAGGCATCCATCCGGGCCTCGTCGGATGCGCCCTTGTCAAAGTCCACCTTCACGTCACCTTCAGACAAGGACGTGAGGATCCCGGACAGGTCAATCCCTTCAATCTCCAGCCTGCCAGACTGCTTCAGGCCATACAGGAAATGCCCGCATGACCTGTCGCAGAACATGGGGTACAGGCCCTTCGGAACCGCATCGATGTGGCAGTAGTCCAGCACCTCCTGTTCCGCTTTCCTGATGCTGAACGCCAGGTTCCAAAGACCGACCGCGTCCCATTGCATGTATCCGACGGCCTCCAGCCTCCTGACGGCCATCCGGCAGAAGGCCTCTGGCAGCGAGGAGCCCATGCACTCCAGGTTCTCACGTACTTCCGTCAGGTTCCCTTCTTCCATCCGATATCCTTTCCTCAGGCGACCTTATGCCTGATCGCCACGATGCGGAGCTGCTTGCTCTCATACACCGGCTTCCAGTTCGCCGCCATCGCCAGCTCCTCGCGGGTAGGCGTCTCCACATGCTCCCTGACCGCCCCTGTATAGGCGATCCCGCGGGGATGCAGGATGAAGGCCTTCCGGTTGATCAGGTAGTCGATGCCCGCGCCCGTCTGCTTGTCGCGGTCCATCTCTGTGGCCACATGCCCCACAGGAGAGCCGTTCCCCATGGCCACCGCTCCGTTGCCGAACAGGTACGTGGTGTACACGCCGTCCTTGTCCACCGGACAGCCGTCGTCCACCGTGACGCGCCTCCCCTGGTAGGTGTCGAACTCCACGTTGTTGGAGCTCCTCTGGGTCTCGATCAGCTCCTTCTTCTTCAGGTAGCTCTTCGTGGCGGAATGCATGACCAGCCCCGTCAACTGGCTCTGGGCGTCCCCCAGGAGCTGGCAGGCGTCGATGATGGCCGCCGCGCTGATCAGCTTGCCCTCCGCCTTGGTCGAGGATGCCAGGTCCAGGATATGGTCCTGCATCCGGGTCTCCGCCACCTTGGTGCCGTCTTCGGAAGCGGGCACCGTCCCGAACACCCCCGTCAGCAGCGCGATCAGCTCCTTCTGCATGTCCCGCGCCCAGAACGCCGCCACTAGGTCGCCGATGGCCTTCATCGGGTCGGAGCCTGCCAGCGCTGCCGCCAGGTTGGACGATGCCCACATCTTCTGCCGGAAGATGGTGGTGGACACGTCCTTGTTGGACCCAATCTTCGCCGGGGTCATCTTCTTGTCTTCCAGGGTAGGCTCGGATTCCCCGTTCAGGTCCTCGAAGAACGGCATGTTGTGTGTCCTGGCTGCCTCGCTGGCCAGCCTGTCGAACTCCGCGTTGTTGGTCACGATGCCGCACTGGAACAGCGCGGACAGCTCCATCGTCCTGTTGATGACATAGGGATTGAAGAGCTCCGGCACGATTACGTCCGCGATTTTTGTGATTGCCATGTCTTTTTACCTTCCTTTCCTGATTCTTTCTTCTTAGATTTTCACCCCGGCTACAGCGGCCATCTCCCTGGCCTGTGCCGGGTTCTCCCGCAGCAGCCTCCCCTGCTCCGTCAGGTTGAACGTATCCTTTGCGAAAGGGTTCACCGTCCCGCCTCCACCGCCGCCTGCGGGGTCGTATCCCTGGCCGGAAGCGTTGGGCTTGAACAGGAAGCCCTTCGCCTCCCGGATGGACTTCAGCTGCTCCTCCAGCCCCGCCACCTTGCCGTCCTCAGACAGGACCAGCTTCGAGCGGTCGAACAGGGCCGCGGCCATGTCCTCGTCATGCACCTTCCCGGCCACGGCGAGCTTTATGGCATTCGTGAGGCGCAGCTCCTTCATCTCGTCCGCATGCTTCTTCGCGTCCTCCTTGTTGGCCTTCTGGAGCTCCTCGATCTGCTTCTTCAGGTCTGCGCTGTCTCCGCTGGACTTCCGCAGCTCCTCCAGCTGCTGGTCGCGGTCGGCGACCGACTGCTTCAGGGACTTGTTCTCGGCATTTACTGTGTTTAGCTGCTCCTTTGTGGCATACCCCTCCAGTTCCTTCAGGGATGCCGCCTCCGCCTTGGCCGCCAGCTCCTCGCTGATGCCCAGGGCAACAAATTCCTCTTTCTTCATTGCCTCTCCTTTCCCCTGTTCTTTTATGCCTGCCAGGAAAAGGCATGAAAAAAGCATCTGTTTCCAGACGCTTTTCCTTACATTCCCATCTCTTCTCACTTACTAAAAAACACCGCCGTTCAGGCAGTGTTTCCAGTAATTTTTAATATGTCCCCTCCCCTGACAGATACCCCGAATCATACACATCCGTCTTTTCAGAGACACATCTGTCTATCATTTCAATTACTTCACCCTCTCCGACCCCCGACATCGCCGCCATAGGGAAAGAATCGTCAAAGGTGTCATAATATCTGTTCAATGCGTTCAGTAACTGTTCACTCACTTACCTTCACCTCTTTCAGAATATTCAGCATTGCCTGATAGCTGTTAGGAAGATACTTTTTCACATACTCCAAGCTTTCACCACCACACACTTCCGCACTCATGATATTAGCCCATGCCTCAGATGCCGCTTCATACTGTCTGCATATAGACTTGACCTTTGACTGGTTGCTTGCATCCAAGCCCAAATCATTATATGCCTGTTGCAGCTTCTTTTTCAGAGAGCCTTTCAGCACCTTATCCATGTAGTCAACTGCTACATATTTGCGGTTATAGTATTTTTCGCCGTGCCCCCAGCATAACCTTGACTTGGTAAATAAACCATCAATGGCATCCTGCACCCCACTGCTTGCATTATGCGCAATCAGGTCAGCTTTTTCGTCTGCTGTCATGATGCTCTTGATATGTACCTTGTCGTTTCGCATCGCGGCAAGAAATTCATCACTGGAACTTACAACTTTTTTAAATGTACTGTCCAATCCAGTAGCTTTCTTTACTGCCTCTATTTCCTTGAAGTGTATGCCGTCAAACTCGGCCTTGTCATCAAAGAAATGCCCATATTCATGCGCCAATGTGCCATATTTATCCATATCGGCATATTGGGGGTATGTGAAATTCAGGGTAATAGATGCTGGTTGATATGCCCCACTTTGGGCCGTCAGACTCACTTTTGTAATTCTATCCGCGTATTCACTATACAACCTGATGATATCTTCATTGCCGTGATTCCTGATAATACTCAGATACTCCTGGTATTCTGTTTCAGTCATGCCGGACTGTTTCAGTTTGTTCAGTTCCTTGACTTCCGGCTTTTTCTTCATTATATCATCAGGGCCAATCCCTTGCAAGCCTGATTTATCGCCTTCCACAAAGGCTTTTTCCCACTCGTTACAATTCACGGCCTAGCCGATTAGGATTTCTAGAATTTCTGAGTTTTCAT
>NZ_CAPDXS010000127.1:0-15386 GCF_948601915.1 uncultured Acetatifactor sp.
AGGAAAGTCAATATCACCACACCGGAGGTGGGATTTGCCACATGGGATAATCTGCTGGATCAGTATGAAAGGCCTTGCGTCTTCATTCAGATTAAATACACGGTGGGCCTGGACGGCACGAATATCCTGATATTGAAAGAGCATGACGTGAAGGTCATCACCGACCTGATGATGGGCGGGGACGGCACGAACACGGACGGCGAGCTGGGGGAGCTGCACTTAAGCGCTATATCCGAGGCCATGAACCAGATGATGGGGGCATCGGCCACCTCTCTCTCCACCATGATGAACACGAAGATCGACATCAGCCCGCCGGAGGCGGAGCTGCTGGATTTGGCGCTGGTGCGCAACGGAGAGGATGTGTCGCCGTTTTTGGGCGGCGTGTTCGTGAAGATATCCTTCCGGATGCAGATTGACGATCTGGTGGACAGTTCCATCATGCAGTTATACCCGATAGACTTTGCCCGCAAGGTAGTGGATACGTTCATGAACTCCCAGTCACCGGCTGAGGAGAAGAAGGAGGAAGCGCCTGTTGCCGCGCCGTCTCAGGCCGCTGGCCAGCAGCCGTCCATGAATCAGATGGGAGGGGCTCCGCAGATGGATATGAATGCGGGAGCGAACGCAGGCTACGGAGCGGCTGGCATGACTCCCCAGATGGATCCGAATGCCATGATGAACATGGGCGGGATGCAGATGGGAGCCATGGGAATGAATCCTCAGATGATGAACATGGGCGGGATGCAGATGGGAACCATGGGAATGAACCCTCAGATGATGAACATGGGCGGAATGCAGATGGGAATGAATCCTCAGATGATGAATATGGGCATGCCCGGGGGCGCGGCCATGAACCAGCAGGTCGCCATGCAGAATATCAATGTTCAGCCTGCGCAGTTCCAGAGCTTTTCCAGCGACGGAAGCGCCATAGCAGGACAGGAGAACATCGGCCTCATCATGGATGTCCCTCTGAACGTTACCGTAGAGCTTGGCCGCACGAGCAAGTCGATTTCAGAGATTCTCGACTTTGCGCCCGGTTCCATCATTGAACTCGACCGCATCGCCGGTGAACCGATAGATGTGCTGGTGAACGGAAAGCTTGTCGCAAAGGGAGAAGTGGTTGTAATTGAAGAATGCTTCAGTGTAAGAATAACTGAGATTATCAAGTAGGAGGATGGTTTAATGGCAAAGAATATTCTGATTTGCGATGACGCGGCGTTCATGAGGATGATGATCAAGAACGTCCTGACCAAGGGCGGTTACAACGTGGCCGGGGAAGCCGAGAACGGGGCGAAGGCAGTGGAGAAATACAAGGAGCTGTCTCCGGATTTGGTGCTGATGGACATCACCATGCCTGAGATGGACGGCATCCAGGCCCTGAAGGAAATCAAGGCGATCGACGGCGGCGCGAAGGTCATCATGTGCTCTGCCATGGGACAGCAGGCGATGGTGGTGGAATCCATCCAGGCCGGCGCGAAGGACTTTATCGTGAAGCCGTTTCAGGAGGATCGTGTCCTGGAGGCTGTGAAGAAGGTCATTGGCTGATGGTGCTGCTGACCGGGGGCTCCAGCGGTTACGCCCAGTTCATCACGGTGCTGCTGCTGTTCGTGGTAGTGCTTGGAATCACGGCCGCCGTCACGAAGTGGATGGCGAACTACCAGAAGCAGCAGAGCGCCAATGAAAACATAGAGGTCATAGAGACCACTCGTATTGCAAACAATAAATATATTCAGATTATACGGGCAGGCGGAAGGTACATGGTCATTGCTGTCTGTAAGGATACGGTTACCATGTTGGGCGAGATTCCTGAGGGTGAGCTGAAGGAGACGAAGCCTGTACAGGGCTTCAATTTCAAAGAGATTCTCGAGAAGGCGGCGGGCAAGAAGGATGCCTCCCGGGAAGAGCCAAAGGATAGTCAGTTGCATGATGAAAAATAAGCTTAGAACCAAGCGAATAGTAACCGCAATATGCCTACTGGTCACGGTGGGCATATTGTGTATTGTAAGTTCAATGACAGTATTTGCCAGCGGCGCGGAGACAGATCCCTCCAATGTGCTCTCCATCAGCATGAGCGATGGAGGGAACGGGGAGATAAACGGCTCGCTGCGCATCCTGCTGACCCTGACGCTGATTTCCATTGCGCCCATACTAATCATAATGATGACTTCCTTTACGCGGATCATCATTGTGCTGCACTTCACCCGGGCGGCGCTGAACACACAGACGGCTCCGCCGAACCAGATTCTCGTGGGGCTGGCCCTGATCCTGACCTTTTTCATCATGGAGCCAACGGTGCAGGAAATCAACGAGCAGGCCTATCAGCCCTATGAGGCCGGGGAGATCGACCTGGACGAGGCATTGGAGCGGGGGGTGGCCCCTCTGCGGAAGTTCATGTATCCCCAGACCCAGGTGAAGGATGTGGATCTGTTCATGGACATCTCCGGGCAGGAATGGGACGGCGTGAGCCTTGATACCATTCCGCTGTCCGTGCTGCTGCCCAGCTTCATGCTGAGCGAGCTGAGGATGGCGTTCTGGATAGGCTTTGTCATCTATATCCCGTTCATTGTCATCGACATGGTGGTGGCGTCCACGCTGATGAGCATGGGCATGATGATGCTGCCGCCTACCACGATTTCCATGCCCTTTAAGATTCTGCTCTTCGTCCTTGCGGACGGATGGAATCTTGTGATAAAGAATCTGGTTGGATCGTTCTACCATTGAGATGAAATGAGAGCAATTGAGGGCTTGGCTTTAGAGGAGAGGAGGGATGCTTAGATGACTGTAGATGCGGTAATGGATATCACAAAACAGGCATTGTTCCTGATTATCAAGGTTTCGCTGCCGATGCTTTTGGTCTCGCTGTGCGTAGGCCTGGTGGTCAGTATCTTCCAGACAGTGACATCTATCCAGGAGCAGACGCTGACATTCGTGCCGAAGATTATCTGTGTGTTCCTTTCGATGATTCTGTTCGGAAACTGGATGATGACGGCTATTCTGGAATTCATGACGGAGCTGTGGACGAATTTCGGCTTATATGCCGGCGGTTAAGGGGCATGGCGGATGATTGACTATTCCTTTTCCATTTATGATCTGGAATATTTCCTGCTGATTCTGGTCAGGGTGTCATGCTTTGTATATGTGGCCCCCTTCTTCAGCATGAAGAATACGCCTGCCAATGTGCGGGTCGCCATCAGCTTTTTCACATCGCTGCTTCTGTACCAGGCCCTGACGCCCGCAGAGGCGGTGACCTATTCGTCGCTTGCAGGGTATACGGTCATCGTGCTGAAGGAAGCGCTGGTGGGGCTGCTGATAGGCCTGGCGGCCAATATCTGCACCTCCATCGTGAACTTTGCGGGCTCTATCGCGGACATGGAGACAGGATTGTCCATGGTGACGCTGATGGATCCCACCTCCAGGGAGAGCACCAGCATCACGGGCGCGCTGTACCAGTATGTGCTGATGCTCATGATGATCGCCACGGGGATGTACCGGTATCTCTTTGGCGCCCTGGCGGATACATTTATACTGATTCCCGTGAACGGGGCTGTGCTCCGTGCGGATTCCCTGGTGGATTCCATGCTGGAGTTCCTGTCGGATTATGTCATCATCGGCTTCCGCATCGTGCTGCCCATATTCTGCTCCATATTGCTGCTGAACGCGGTGCTGGGCGTGCTGGCCAAGGTGGCGCCCCAGATGAACATGTTCGCCGTTGGTATCCAGCTGAAGGTCTTAGTGGGGCTGTCGGTGCTCTTCCTCACGGCAGGCATGCTGCCGGGGATAGGGGATTTTGTGTTCGATGAGATGAAGAGAATGATCCATTCCTTTGTGGGAGGCATGACATGATTCGCTATAATCTGCAGTTTTTTGCAAAGGAGGGCATGGGGGGCGAGAAGACAGAGCCCGCCACCCAAAAGAAGCTGAGCGATGCCCGCAAGAAGGGACAGGTGGCCAAGAGCCGGGAGCTCACCAACGGCCTGGAGCTTCTGGCGCTGTTCCTGATACTGAAGTTCTGGGTAGGACATATGGGAATACAGTTCCTGGATGTGTTCAACAATATCTACAGCAAGATTCCGGACGTGACGATGTACTGGCAGGACACCATGCCGGAGCGGGAGGCCAGCATCCTGTTCAGCCAGCTGCTGCTGGGCGTGCTGACGATCATAGCCCCCATCCTGCTGGTGGGGTACTTGATTGCGTTCCTCACGGACGTGGCGCAGGTGAAGTGGAAGCCCAGCCTGGAGCCCATGAAGCCCAAGTTCAACAAGCTGAATCCGATCAGCGGCTTCAAGAAGATCTTCTCCGTGAACGCTTTGGTGGAGCTGGTGAAGTCCATCGCCAAAATCGCGCTGATTGGGTATGTGTGCTACAGCTACTTAAAGGATAAATGGCCCATACTGTTCAACCTCTACGACGTGACGCTTATGCAGGCCCTGGAGCTGGTGGCGGGTATCGTGACAGATCTGGGGATACGGGTGGCTGTCTTCTATATGGTGCTGGCTTTCGCGGATTACGCCTACCAGAAGTTCAAGTTCTCCAACGACATGAAGATGACCAAGCAGGAGGTCAAGGAGGAGTTCAAGCAGCAGGAAGGCGATCCTCAGGTCAAGGGCAAGATCAGGCAGAAGATGAGGGAGACCTCCATGAAGCGCATGATGCAGTCCCTGCCCCAGGCGGACGTGGTCATCACGAACCCCACCCACTATGCGGTGGCCATCAAGTATGACCCGCAGGTGGCGGACGCGCCCCTGGTGATAGCCAAGGGAGAGGATTATCTGGCGGCCCGTATCAAAGAGGTGGCCAGGGAGAACAAAATCGAGATTGTAGAGAACAAGCCGCTGGCCCGGATGCTGTACGCCAACGTGGATATCGGGCAGGCGGTGCCGCCGGAGCTGTATCAGGCGGTGGCAGAGGTGCTGGCTTTTGTATATCAGTTACAGGGGAAGATTTAAGGTGAGATTCATAGACTACTGGGATTCAGGGAAATCTGGGGAGGAGACGACAGCATGAGCGATAAAATGGCGAGAACAGACGTTATGATAGCCATCTATGTGCTGGTGGCGTTCATGATGTTCATCGTGCCGCTTCCGGCGGGCATACTGGATGTGTTCATGGCATTGAATATTGCTATCGCTTTTACGGTTCTGTTTGCCTGCATGTTCATCAAGGAAGTGCTGGATATGTCGTACTTCCCTACCATTCTTTTGTTCACCACCATTTTCCGGATAGCAATGAACGTGTCCTCCACGAGATTGATCCTGAAGACGGGCACCTCCGGAAATGTGGTAATGACCTTCGGACAGTTCGTAGGCGGCGGCGACCTGATTATCGGCGCGATCGTCTTCATCATACTGATCATGATTCAGTTCCTGGTCATCAACAAAGGTTCCGAGCGCGTGGCTGAGGTCACTGCCAGATTCACGCTGGACGCCATGCCCGGTAAGCAGATGGCTATCGATGCGGATCTGAACACCGGTGCCATCGATGACAGGGAGGCCAGGGAGAGGCGTGAGAAGATTCAGCTGGAGTCCAGCTTCTTCGGCTCCATGGACGGTGCCGTGAAGTACGTCAAGGGAGATGCCATCGCAGGACTCCTGCTGACGCTCATCAACCTGTTGGGCGGCATAGCCATGGGAATGCTGCGAAACGGCATGGATGTCATGACCGCGCTGGACAATTATGGCATCCTCACCATCGGTGACGGCCTGGTGAGCCAGATTCCCTCTCTGCTCATCTCTCTGTCCACCGGTGTGCTGGTCACAAAGGGAAGCAAGGAGTCAGAGTTCGGCCCGGCCATTATCAGGCAGCTCTTCGGGATACCGAAGGTCATGTACATGGTGGGCGGGACGCTGGCGTTTTTGTCCATATTCACGGATCTGAACACCATCCTGTTCCTGGGGCTGGGGCTCCTCTTCATCGTAGGCGGCCGGATGATTGCCAGCAATCTGGAGACTCAGGCCATCGAGCGGGAGGTGGACAGCGACGAGGAGGCGGCGGAGGAGATGCGCCAGCCTGAGAATGTGGCAAGCCTCCTTCAGGTGGATCCCATCGAGCTGGAGTTCGGCTACGGAATCATCCCCCTGGCCGACGTGAACCAGGGCGGAGACCTGCTGGACCGTGTGGTCATGATCAGACGGCAGATCGCGCTGGAGCTGGGTACTGTGGTGCCGATCATCCGTCTGCGGGACAATATCCAGCTGAACCCCAACCAGTATATCATCAAGATCAAGGGCATACAGGTCAGCGAGGGCGAAATCCTCTTCGACCACTACATGGCCATGAACCCCGGCTATGTGGAGGAGGAGATTACGGGCATCCCTACCTTCGAGCCTTCCTTCCATCTGCCTGCCATCTGGATTACGGAGGGGCAGAGGGAGCGGGCGGAGAGCCTGGGCTATACCGTGGTGGATCCGCCGTCCATCATCGCCACCCATCTGACGGAGATCATCCGGCAGCACATCGATGAGCTGCTGAGCAGACAGGACGTCCAGAACCTGGTGAACAATATGAAGGAGACCAATCCCTCGCTGGTGGATGAGCTGGTTCCCAAGCTCCTGGGGCTGGGCGAGATCCAGAAGGTGCTGCAGAACCTGCTGAAGGAGGGCATCTCCATCCGGGATCTTCTGACCATCATGGAGACCCTGGCGGACTATGCTCCGGCTACCAGGGATACGGATATTTTGACGGAATATGTCAGGCAGAGCCTGAAGCGGGCGATTTCCACGAAGTACTTCCCGCCTCACGAGACCACCAATGTGGTCACGCTGGATCCCAAGGTGGAGCAGGAGATCATGGGAAGCGTGAAGCAGACGGAAAACGGCGCTTTCCTGAATCTGGATCCGGGGAGGTCACGGGCAATCATCGATTCGGTGGGCAAGGAGGTCCAGAAGCTGGAGAACCTTGGAAAGAACCCGATTGTGATCACTTCTCCCATCGTGCGTATGTATTTCAAGAGATTGACAGAAGATTATTACAGGGAACTGGTAGTAGTGTCATATAATGAAGTGGAGACGAATGTGGAATTACAGTCTGTGGGGATGGTGACAGCATAAGATGATAATCAAGAAGTTTTTGGGCAAAACGGAAGAGGAGGCGGTGGAGGCTGCCAAAAAGGAATTGGGAAGCGGCGTTGTCATCATGAATGTGAAGACCGTGAAGCCCAAGGGCATGAAGGCACTGTTTCGGCCGAAGATGATTGAAGTCACCGTGGCGCTGGAGGAGGAGAGCGATGTGAAGCGTCCTCCAAGCAGGGAGGGAATCCCCGCATCGGCGGGGAATCCCGCAGCGGCCCGGACCGTGCTCCAGGGAGGACGGCCGGTATCCGGTGGGGGAAGCGCCCTGCGGCCCGCGGAGGATTCCATGGAGGAGAGGGCGTCCATCGAGAGGAAGCTGGACAATCTCCAGAACCTGCTGGTGAGCCGGTTCCAGCAGAGCGAGCTGGAGCGCAGGGAGCAGCTGGCAGGCGAGGAGGACGGTTCGGATTCGGAGGAATGCGCGGAAGCGGAGGACATGGAGGAGAAGGAGGAGATTACCGAGCAGCAGCGCTTCATGAAACTTCTGTACAACACCATGCTGGAGAGCGAGGTGGACGAGAAATACGCGAATCAGATTGTGGACGAGGTGGATGTGTCAGGGCAGTCCAATCTTCCCTTTGACTATATCCTGGGAAATATCTACCAGAAAATGATCCTGAAGTTCGGCAGGGCGGACGGAATCACCGCCGCGGAGGGACATCCGAAGATTGTAGTCTTCATGGGTCCCACGGGGGTGGGAAAGACCACCACCATAGCCAAGATCGCCAGCGATTACGTGGTGGAGGAGAAGAAAAGGGTGGCGCTCCTGACGGCGGATACCTACCGTATCGCCGCGGTAGACCAGCTTCGCACCTATGCCAATATCCTGGAAGTCCCTTTTCGGGTCATCTATTCCGAGGAGGAGGCCAGGGAAGCCATACACGAATTCGAGGGATATGACTATATCTTTGTGGACACCGCGGGACATTCCCATCAGAATGAGGAACAACTGAACCATATGAAGAGACTGGTGGAGGTGGTGCGGGAGGCAGGGGAGAGCCAGGTATTCCTGGTGCTTTCCGCCACTACGAAATACAGGGATCTGACTAGGATCGTATCCCGGTACAGCCAGATTGCGGACTATCAGCTTATTTTCACGAAGCTGGACGAGACGGACGTGCTGGGGAACCTGCTGAACCTGAAGCTCTATACGGATACGCCCATCGCTTTCGTGACCTATGGACAGAATGTGCCGAGTGACATCGAGCAGTTCAACCCCCAAAAGGCGGTAAAGCAGATTCTGAGCAAGAAGCAGGAGCGGAATGCATGAGGATAAAGCGGAGGAAGAGCGTTCCATGGAAGAAAGGCATTCCGGGACAGGAAGATACACAAGGAGGTAAGAGATGGACCAGGCAGAACAGTTACGAATCCTAAAGGCAGGCCAGCAACAGTCCAAACCCCTGGCCCGTGTCATTGCCGTCACCAGCGGCAAGGGCGGCGTGGGAAAGTCCAATACCTCCATCAATCTGGCTATCCAGTTCAGGAAAATGGGGAAGAGGGTCATCATCCTGGACGCGGACTTCGGACTGGCGAATATAGAGATTATGTTCGGTGCCGTACCTGAGCATAATCTGTGCGACCTGATCTATCAGGGGAAGGGCATCAGGGACATCATCACATGGGGCCCCATGGAGGTGGGCTTCATCTCAGGCGGGAGCGGCATCGTGGGGATGTCCAACCTAAGCCGGGATTATCTGAATTACATCATCCAGAACCTGGCCCAGCTGGACAGCATTGCCGACATCATCATCGTGGATACAGGGGCGGGCATCTCGGATGCCGTGCTGGAGTTCCTGATTGCCAGCGGCGAGATCCTCCTGGTGACCACGCCGGAACCCACGTCCATCACCGATTCCTATTCGCTGGTGAAGGCCCTGTACCGCCATCCCAGGTTCGACGCGGACACCATGAAGGTGAAGCTGATTGCCAACAGGGTGCAGAAGGGAGCGGAGGGGCAGATTCTCTTCAACAAGCTGAACGCGGTGATAGAACGCTATCTGAAGGTGCCCATGACCTATCTGGGCTATGTGCCGGAGGATTCCCAGCTCCCCAAGTCGGTGATGCAGCAGGTCCCAGTGTCTCTGCATAATCCGTCAGCCAGGTCCACGGCGGCCTATGAGCGCATTGCGGCCAGGCTCCTGGACAAGGAGGAGTCGGGAAGGCAGCCCAGGAGAGGGATGGCAGCATTTTTTTCACATATCATTACCAGAAAACGGTAAAATGAACAGTAAAGGCAGGTGGTTGTTATGTTTTCCAAATTTATATCGATTGGGGATAAGATTGAATTGCAGGCCGTGTCGCATGAATTTGACGAGAAGCCCGGGGTTCCAGTGAAGGTATATCACAGCGAGGTGAACGAGATTCAGTCCGAGGATACCATCGAGATCAAGATGCCCATGGAGAAGACGAAATTGATTCTGCTTCCCATAGACAGTGAATACGATATGATTTTCTATGGCTCCAGCGGCTTGTTCCAGTGCCTGGGCAGGGTCATCGACCGCTATAAGAGCAACAACGCGTATCTGCTCCTGGTGGAGATGACCAGCAACCTGCGCAAGTATCAGCGGAGAGAGTTCTACCGTCTGCGCTGTGCGCTGGAGATGCATGCCAGGATGCTGCGGGAGGACGAGGTACAGACCGTGGAGAGCAGGATGCCCTATACCCTGGCGGGCGACCTGCCCCTGAAGGAGAGCGTGATCGTGGACATCAGCGGCGGAGGGCTGCGCTTCGTGTCCACCCATCGCTTCGAACAGGGCAGCCTGCTGTACTGCAGCTACCACCTGATGAACGGCGGGGAACATAAGAAGTATGAAGTGATCAGCAAAGTGATCAGCTGCATAGAGCTGGACAACCGCCCCGGCACGTATGAGCACAGGGTGCAGTATTATGATATAGACCCGGTGGAGCGGGAGGAGATCATCAAATACATCTTCGAGGAAGAGCGCAAGAGCAGGCAGAAGAAGAGGTTCAATACCGAGGCGTAGAGAGCGGGCGCATCCGCGCGGCGCAGACGGATGCAAAAAAATGCGTGTCAGGGCACGCACGGGGGTAATATATGAAAGACGTTAGTTTGGATCATGTTTCGCAACAGTATTACGATGTGCTGACGGAAATCGGCAACATCGGCGCGGGCAATGCCATGACGGCATTGTCCCAGATGCTCCAGTGCAAGGTGGACATGAAGGTTCCTCAGGTCAGGCTGCTGGAGTTTTCCGAGGTGGGAGAGCTCATGGGCGGCGAGGAGCAGATCATGGCTGCCGTGCTGCTGGCCGTGGAGGGAGACATCACGGGATATATGATGTTCATGGTGGAGGAGAACAGCGCCAGGCATCTGATAGGCAAGATTACCGGAGGGATGCTTCCGGAGGGGATGGAATTCGAAGAGATGGGACTGTCCGCCATGCAGGAGGTGGGGAACATCATCACGGGCGCTTATCTGAATTCCCTGTCTACCATGACCAACATGAAGGTATTCCCCTCCCCTCCTGCAGTGACGGTGGACATGGCCGGAGCCATACTCAGCGTACCGGCTATCCAGTTCGGGATCTACGGGGACAAGATTCTGCTGATTCAGTCCCAGTTCTATGACGAAGTGCAGCTGGACGGATATTTCATACTGATTCCCGATTTGGAATCCTATGAAAAGATACTGACGGCATTGGGCGTACCTATGGTATAAATCAATATTTTTATTCGTGGAAAGTAAAAAATAGCGGATAAAAAGGATATGGAAGTGGCGCATGAGTGAGATATTCAAAGTAGGAATAGCAGATCTGAAGACCTGCACGAGCCCCAATGGGGTGATGACTCTGGGGCTGGGTTCCTGTGTGGGGATTGCAATCAGGGATCCGATGAATAAGGTAGGCGGCCTGGTACATATCATGCTGCCGGACAGCAAGGCGATTACGGGCGGACAGCATAATATCGCGAAGTTCGCGGACACGGGCATAGAGGAGCTGGTCAGGCAGATGGAGCGGCTGGGAGCCAGGCGGGTCCGCATGGTGGCAAAGATTGCCGGCGGAGCCAATATGTTCAATTTCCAGGGCGGCGGGGCCAACGCCGTAGGGAAGGTGGGAGAGCGCAATGTGGAGGCGGTCAGGGCGAAGCTCAGGCAGCTCAACATTCCGATCCAGGCGGCGGATACAGGGCTGAATTACGGCAGGACGGTCATCTTTTATCCTGAGACAGGGGCCTATCATATCCGCGCGGTGGGAAAGCCGGAGAAGGTCATATGAGAGGGAGGCGCGTATGAACAGGAAGAATATACCGCTCCTTCTGATGCTGACGGCCGGAGCGGTGACATGCATCATCACTTACATAAAGAGATATCCCGTGAACGTGCAGCTTATGGCGCTGTTCGCGGTATTGCTGCTCTTTTATGTACTGGGAAGCGTGCTGATATGGACGATAGGATATTTCGAGAAGCAGAACGAGGAAAAGCGGGGAGAAGAAGGCGAGGTCATCGAGAAGGATTCGGAAAATCCCGGACAGGAGACAGAACAGGAACAGGTACAGGAATAGTATAGTGCCTATATGAAAAATACGCTTGACGCATCAGGCGATGTCTGGCATAATTGGCCATATATACTGTAGACCGCCAGGATTTACAGCGGTATCTCCAGGAAAGTGCTTGGCTGGCGGTCTGCAGTCGGGTTGCACTGTAAATTTAACCGGTGCGCAGTATAAATGATGAAAAGAGGAGCGAAGGTTTCATGGATGATGCAGGCAAGAAGAAACTCTTAGAAGAATACGCGAAGACGAAATCACCTGAAACCAGAGAGACGATCATTCTGGAGTACGCTCCTCTCGTAAAGGTGGTGGCAGGCCGGCTCAGCATGTATCTGGGCTACAATGTGGAATACGAGGATCTGGTCAGCTACGGCATTTTCGGCCTGATTGACGCCATAGACAAGTTCGACTGTCTCAAGGACGTGAAATTCGAGACCTATGCCAGCCTCCGCATCCGTGGGGCCATCCTGGATCAGATTCGGAAGATGGACTGGATCCCCCGGACAATCCGGCAGAAGCAGAAGAAGATCGAGGCGGTGATAAAGGAGATCGAGCAGAGCGAGGGCCGTGCTCCCACGGATGAGGAAGTTGCCAGAGGCCTTGGCATATCCGATGAGGAATACCTGGACTGGCAGTCACAGATGAAGATTACGGGACTGGTCTCTCTGGATGAATATATGCAGCAGGGCAGCGATGTATCCCACGACGGCAGCAGGCATACCACATCCCATTTCGAAGCGCCGGAGGAGCGGGTGGAGCGGGAAGAGCTGACGAAGGTGTTGGGAGAGGCATTATTGCTTCTGACCGAGAAAGAACAGAAGGTAATCACTCTTTACTATTATGAGGATCTTACTTTGAAGGAAATCAGCAATATACTGGAGGTTTCCGAGTCCAGGGTATCGCAGCTGCATACCAGGGCACTGAAGAAGATGAAAGGTAAGATGGGGAACTACATGGGAATTCTCTCAGATAATTAAACAGAAGGAGATTGTGGTCTATGCAGAATGGTTACTTTCAGTTGGTAAAGGATTCCAGAGGATACGGCATCGCTTTTTATCATCCCAGCGGCAGCGGAGAGGAAATACGCTTAGATGAGGTCTGGAAATATCTGAACGATCGGAAAATCAAATATGACAGAAGACAGGTAGAGATGGAGTTCAGCATGGGGACAGGCGGCGTCTGCCATCTGGACAGCGGGGACTGCCCTGTCTGCGACGAGACCTATATGCTGACAGTGAGCAAGGACTGCATGATTGCCACGGCGCGCTTCATCCCCCCTTCGGAGGGCGGAAAGCGGCTGACCATAGACCGTTTTCTGGGGGAGATCAGGCAGCAGAAGATTACCTATGGGATAAAGCAGGAAATGCTGAAAGAGCATTTCGGCTCCGAGGGCATGTACTGTACGGACATCCTGGTGGCCAGGGGCGACAAGCCGGATCAGGGGGAGGACGCGCGGATAGAGTACAGCTTCAACACGGACAGAGGCAAGCGTCCCGCCCATCTGGAGGATGGCAGGGTGGACTATTATAATCTGACCACCATCAACCAGTGCCGCAAGGGAGAAGTGCTGGCGCGGATCATCCCGGAGCGCCAGGGCCAGGCCGGGCATGATGTGTACGGTAGCCTGATCAAGCCCAGGGATGTGAAGAAGGAGACCCTGAAGTTCGGCAAGAACATCACCCTTTCCGATGATAAGCTCTCCATCACCTCTGATGTAGACGGCCATGTAGTCCTTCTGGACGGCAAGGTGGTGGTGTCCACGGTGTATAAGGTGAAGGACGTGGATCTGTCCACGGGAAACATCGATTACGATGGGAGCATTGAGATATCCGGCAGCGTCACCGCCAACATGGAGGTGAAGGCCGGGGGCAATGTGGTGATAAACGGCGGCGTGGAGAGCGCCAGGGTCATTGCCGGGGGCAATATAGTCATCGCCAAGGGCATGAACGGCATGGGAAAAGGCTATCTGCGGGCCGGGGGCAACATCATGGTGAAGTTCCTGGAGAACGCCAGGGTGGTGACGGGCGGCTATTTGGAGTCCGAGGCCATCATGCACTGCGTGGTCACCGCGGGCACAGACGTGCGGGTGGACGGCAGGAGGGGCATCATCCTGGGCGGGCTGGTCCAGGCGGCGAACTCCATCACGGCCAAGACCGTGGGCGGCAGCATGAGCACGGCCACCACCCTGGAGGTGGGGGTGGATCCCCTGATCAAATCCCAGTACGACCGGGCCCAGAAGACCGTGGAGGAGAGCAGGAAGACAGTGGACGCGGCCCAGGTGGTCTTCGACAATTTCAAGGAGAAGCAGAAGAAGGGCTTCAAGTACAACGAGAGCCAGCTGAGGTATATGAGGAGCGTGGTATCGCTGATACAGGAAAAATCGGCCGAGCTGGAAAAGCTGAACACGCGCATCGAAGAGCTTCAGGCCATGATGGAGAACAGGCAGCAGGGAGAGGTCATCATCAATGAGCAGGCTTACCCCAACACCACCATCGTCATCCGTAACGTGTCGAAGACCCTTCAGAACGATTACCGATACTGCAAATTCGTCAAGGAGGACGGCGAGGTGCGGATGGTGGCCATGTAGAGGGGCGTTCCATCGCGAAAGGAGGCAGATTATGGCATTTGGATCCATTGAACTGACAACGATTTCCAGGGCACAGGATTATACCACGATCAAGCATAACGAGGACAACAAGGTAAACGTGGATCAGGCGAATTTCAGCCAGCAGTTCCAGAAGACCACGGAGCAGAACATCCGTGGGGTGCATCAGAGCGACGACACCCAGTGGCATGAGAACAGACCCGACGCCAAGGAGAAGGGGAACAACAAGTACAGCGGGGACGGCGGAAGGAACCGGAAGAAGCAGAACGCCCAGGAGCGCGTGGTGGCGAAGAAGACCGGGGGATTTGACATGAAGATTTGACCCTGCGGGCGGATATGACAGCGCTTTGGCGCTGTCGCCCATGCCTGGGGCCAGGATGGATGGACGAAGATGGATATAATGGAGATTGTCCTTTTGGTAGCCGGGGGAATCATTTTCCTGCTGAGCTTCTTTATCCCGGACAGGAAGGGAGCGGCCGGGGATGCCCTGTCGGAGGAGGATATCAGGGCAGTGGTGGACAGAGAGCTTGCCGCCATGCGCAAATCCGTGGACGAGGCCACGGATGGGTCGATATCCTATGCGATGGAGAAGACGGAGCGTTCCCTGGAGCGCCTGTCCAACGAAAAGATCATGGCGGTCAATGAATATTCCGATACGGTATTGTCGGAAATCCACAAAAGCCATGAGGAGGTCATGTTCCTCTACGACATGCTCAACAACAAGCATGCCAGCCTGAAGAATACGATGGCGGAGGTGAACCGTGCCGTAAAGGAAGCGGAGGAGGCCATGGCTGCCCTGAAGCGTCAGGCGGAGGAGGCTACGAGCGAGCTTTCCTTTCCTGCGGAGGAACGTTTGGCGGCAGACCAGGGAAAGGCGGTCCGGGAGGCGGAGCAGACGGAGGAGCCGTTCATGGAGTCCGAGTCGGCAACCGGGACGGACGGCGACTGGGAGGGCGCGGAGCCCGGCAGCAGCAAGGAGAAGATCATGGCGCTCTATCGCCAGGGAAAAGCAGTGGCGGATATCGCCAGGGAGCTGGAGCTGGGCATAGGGGAAGTAAAGCTGGTGATTGATTTGTTTCAAGGCTGACAGAATCGAGGAAATAAGTGAAACTGAGATATCAAATGCGTGGATTGGGAATCGGAATCATCGTCACCGCCCTGCTGATGGGGGTGGTCAAGGGGGAGAAGCTTCCCCTGAGCGATGC
>NZ_CAPDXS010000128.1:0-4534 GCF_948601915.1 uncultured Acetatifactor sp.
AAAGGGGCGCTTTCTTGCAAAAGTCTATAGTCCTGAAAATTGGGAAACTTTTATTATACATAAACGGCATTTAATTCTTGCCAGCCACATAGCACAGCCGGTCATGCCGTTTATCCGGTTTTTGGCAAGACTTAATCGCTATATATAGACTACATGTCAGGTTATGAGTCGTGAAACAACGGTGAAACAACCCTAAAAAAAGGCTATCATCCCTTGACAATTCTGCAATTTATGGTAGTATATAAATAACATCTCCCTCAGGCCTCTGTGGAAACACATGCACACTTGAGGGCGTTTTGTTTATAAGGAGTTATGCCATGCCAGATAAAAGCTTTAAAACGATTGAGGAACAGTTAGAAATCCTACGTTCTCGTGGCCTCACCATTGATGATGAAGACGTAGCAAAGGAATTTCTGCTCTGGAACAATTATTACCGGGTTAGTGGTTATTCCCTGACGCTGCGAAAGAATGATATATTTTACAAATCTGCAGTTTTCCAGAACATTATGGATATCTACAATTTCGACCACGAGCTCAGGCACATCCTCCTCCAGTATCTGGAAGTAATCGAAGTCCAGTTGAAATCCGTCTATGCATATGAATTTACGAAAGCCCATGGGTCGACAGGCTACCTCGACGCTTCTTTTTTCGTCAATGAGGCACGGTATGAGGAGATTATCAAAAAAGCGGAATTGCAGAAGTCACAGCGCCTCCCCCATGAGGCATATCTGAAGCATTTTGTCAATGATTTGCAGCAGGACATTCCTCTGTGGGCATATGTGGATTTGCTGACTATCTCGGATATCTCATTTTTATATGCGATTTCCGAACAGCCCATTAAGGCTGCTGTTGCCCGTACTTTTGGTCTGACCACGGACAGGGGCGCTTCTATTCTAGGAAGCTATATGCACAGCATGACGATTATCCGCAATCTATGTGCACATGGGAGTAGGCTGTATAACCGTCTTTTTGAACAGAAGCCATCCCTTAACAAAGCAGAAAAAGCCCTCCTGATGAAAAACAGCAGAGGGGAACTGGATAATGCTCATTTATACGGCTTTCTGCTCATCATGCGGCGGGTACTTTCCGAATCGGAATTCAACGGGCTGAAAGAATCTATCATCACACTAACGAAAAAATATCCGTTTGTACGGATGGATTATTATGGTTTCCGCAGCGACTGGCAGCAGAAGCTGTAATAATATCGCCATATCCTCATATACTACCTAAGACTTCTCCCACGAGCCGTTTTCGGCGCAATACTGTGGGCGGTCTGAGGGGCTGTCGCCCTGGCGGATGGATGATTTGCCAGAGCAGCAGCCCCGTTTTTATGCACAGGCCTTAAGCCTCTTTTTTCTGAAGCGCCCTGGTGAGGATAAGGCTGGCAACAATCCCCAGGACGCCGGCGGCGAGGGGTTCGAAGGTAATCTTGCAAATGGCGTGCAGCAAAGTCTCGCGGGAGTCCATATATTTCAGCCACTGATCATAATTGATTAACAGGAAGATGCCGGTCATGTTCAGGTTCAGCAGCCAGCCGCAGCTTTTCTCCTGCCGGATGATGGCCCACAGATTACAGCCGAAGAAGATGAGCTGGGCTATGAAGGCCATGATGAGCTGCCGCTCCAGGAAGGGGCCTACCCACATCAGCTCCCTGCCGAACAGCCTTTCGGCATACGAAGCGATGCCGGACGCGGCGTAAAAGAACACAGCGATGAAGTACAGATCCGTCACAAGGGAGGCGGCTCCTAGCAGATACTGGATTTTCCCCGGCCTGTTCTTGGCCTTATAGCCGAAAGAGGCCAGGAGGTTGGCGGCAATGCAGACGACTAGCAGCAGCGTAGTATTGTCGAAGATGGCATAGCCCGCATGGTTGGCAAAGAACACTTCAACGCCACAGTACACCAGGAACACCAGCACCAGATAACAGACCAGATTCTGGTACTTCATATTCGTCCTTATTTTCTTCAATCCATCCATTCCCCGCTGCTCCAGCTTCTCGCCGGAGAGCACATTGGCCTTGTAGGCTTCCAGCATCTGGCGGCAGCCATCGCACTCCTTCGCATGTTCCTCCACATATTCTTTCGCGGCATCGGAGCATATTCCGTCCACATAGGATGGCATCAGGTCTTTTACGATATCACAATCTCTGCTTTTCATAGTAATCTCCTTTGTTCCCGCCCGGGACTGCGCCTGCGGGAGTATTTTATTTTGCCTTTAAGGGTTTCATTCATTCTGGATCAGGGCCAGCTTCGCCCGGTAGAATGTGACCCGGGCCCAGTTCTCGGTCCTTCCCAGGATATCGCCGATCTCCCGGAAGGACAGGTCCCCCAGCACCCGCAGCTCCACGGTCTTCCTGGCATCGGGGGACAGGGCTTTGAGTCTGTCCCACACGTCCGCCAGCTCCACTTTGGCCATGGCGTGCTGCTCTGTGTCCTGGCGGGATTGGAGGGATTCGTCCAGCTCTTCCAGCTGCACCCGGTGGCTCTTGTCCCAGTGCTGGTAGAGCAGGTGCTTGGCAATCTGGCACAGCCAGGTGGAGAGCTTGCAACTGTGGTCATAGCTGTCCAGCCGCTCCAGGGCTTTCAGGAAAGTCTCCTGCATCAGATCCTCCGCCAGGGCGGGGTCTTTGCATTTTTTGTATAGGAAATGGTATACGATCTGTGAGTACTGCCGATAGAGCTCTTCCATACATCCCCTCCTCTCCTGCGGCGGCTTCCCGGGAACCGCTCTTTCCTTGCGTCTACCTGATATATCCGGTTCGGGACGGTTTCGTTACAGATATTTTTTGCGCCGGGCCAATCGGAAATATCGTCCTCTGGCAGACAGATGGATTTCTATACACCAGAACCGATATCGAGGGCAACGACGAGGGCCGGACATTCATGAGATATACTGCATAACGCTGAATGCTGCCTAATGTAATCATGCGAATGAACCAGTCAGCGTTATGCAGTCTGGTTTCACGGCAAGTGAAATCGTTAAGCAGTATAATTATTGGATAAAGTCAGGGAGAAAGCAATATCAAAAGTAAGAACAGGAAAAGAAACTGAACGTTGTTTCGGACGGCCGTAGGCCTTGAAAAGGCATTCCGGTTCCGGCTGTCATTTTTTCAGTGAGTCAGGGATGGAGAGCCCTTCCTCATGGACATCCCGAAATGCGTGGCAGAGGATGGATTCTATTTGCTGGGAGGGTAAGGTATGGGGGCCTGAGCGCGGGCGCGAAAAGGGGACCCCGGATTCAATCTGATTACCTGCGGCTGCAGCCTCTTCGAGTGGGGGACTTTCCTGCGGCGCATGGACAACTTTCTGATGGACATCTATGCGGATCCGGAGGACGTGGAAGCCCTGATAGAGCAGCTGATGGTGCGCCATATGGCCACTCTGGAGAAGGTATGTGCGTCCGTGGGGGATGACGGTTATGGATTCGGCACGCCATGGCATTTCCCATGGCGTTTCCTGGTTGAAAAATGCGGGATGGTTCTTGAAAATGCGGTACATTTATGTATAATGTAGGAAGACCGGGGCGTTTCCGGCAGGGGTCAGCGGCGCCTTTCTTTATGGAAATGGGACATGCTTGCAAAAGGGTTTCTGCTGGATTTGGATACGGCGATGGAAAACGCGCTGAGTATGTGTACGGCGGGCTCTTGGGAGAGAATGGAGGATATGATGATGCATTTTAAGGAAATGCCCTATGAGAGGGTGTGCTATGAGGAGCTGGAGGGGCGCTACCACCAGCTGATGGAGGAGCTCCGGGAGGCCGGGGACGCGGAGGCCTGCATGGCCGTCCTGAGGAAGCGCTATGAGCTGATGGCGGACATGACGGCCATGGATCTGTGCTATGTACGGCATGACATGGACGTGAATGACGCTTTTTACGCGGCGGAGCAGGCATATTATGACGAAATCGGGCCGAAGCTCAGCGACCTTTCCAACCAGTTCGACCGGCTGCTCCTGGATTCGCCCCATCGCAAAGACCTGGAGGAGATCCTGGGCTCCTATGTGTTCGCCCTCATGGAGGCCGGGCAGAGCGGGTTCGACAGCCGCCTGATCGAGCTGGCCCAGGAGGAGAATAAGCTGCTGGCCAGATACAACCAATTGACCTCCAACGGAACCGTGGACTGGGAGGGGGAGAAGCGCAAGCGCAACCTGATGACCCTCATCGCCCAGTCGCCGGACCGGGACGTGAGGAAGCGGGCTTCCCTTGCCATCTCCGATTCCTGGGAGGCCCAGAGGCAGGAGCTGGAGGAGATCTTCGACAAGCTGTTGGACAACCGGCGCAGGCAGGCCAAGGCCATGGGCTTCTCCAGCTATGTGGAGATGAGCTATTTCCGCATGTCGCGCATCGGCTATGGGCCCAAGGAGGTGGCGGCGTTCCGGGAGCTGGTGAAGAAATACCTGGTGCCCCTGTCCCGGAAGCTGGAGGAGCGCCGCAGGAAACGGCTTGGCCTGGAGCATCTCTACATATACGATTCCGGGGTGCATTTCCCGGAGGGGAATCCGGTGCCCGTGTGCGTGGAGTCTGCGCCTGTGGACAG
>NZ_CAPDXS010000128.1:4634-15282 GCF_948601915.1 uncultured Acetatifactor sp.
GGCCGGCATGGCCCAGGGCGCTGCGGCGGATGACAGGGCCGGCATGGCCCAGGGCGCTGCGGCGGATGACAGGGCCGGCATGGCCCAGGGCAATGCGGCGGATGACAGGGCTGACAAAGCCTGCGGTTCCGCTACAGGCCCCTGTGGAGCGGGAGACGGGGAGAGAGCGGTGGGCAGCGCTGCCGCCTGCCTGGAGGCCACCCGACAGATGTACACGGAGATGTCCCCGGAGACGGCCGAGTTCATCGCATTTCTCCTGGACAATGGCCTGGCGGACGTGGAGATCCGGGACGGCAAGCGGGACGGCGGCTATATGACTACATTTGAGAGATACAGGGCCCCCTTCATCTTCGCCAATTTTGACGGCACGTTTGAGAACGCCTACATCATGTGCCATGAGGGCGGCCATGCCTTCCAGGGATATCTGAAGCGCCACGAGGAGATTCGGGAGCGCTGCTGGAACACTTCGGAGATGGCGGAGACCCATGCCATGGCCATGGAGTTCTTTGCCATGCCCTACATGGAGCTGTTCTTCGGGGAGCGGGCCGGGGACTACCGGGCCATGCATCTGGAGGACGCGGTGCGGCTGATCATCAACCAGTGCCTGCAGGACGAGTTCCAGCAGCTTGTGTACGAGGATCCCGACATGACGGCGGAGGGATGCAACGGGCTCTGGGCCAGGCTGGACAAGGAATATTTCCCGGACAAGGACTATGACTGCAATGTGAACCTGCGGGAGGGCAGGGGCTGGCAGCGCATCCCCCATATCTATCACTGGCCCTTCTATGCCATCGACTATGCCCTGGCGGATATCGGCGCTCTGGGGTACTACCGCTGGATGCATGAGGACAGGGAGGCAAGCTGGGAGAGCTATCTGCGCCTGTGCAGGGAGAGCGGCACCATGGACTTCCCCAGCCTGGTGGAGAGCGCGGGCCTGGGCAGCCCCTTTGAGGAGGAGACCATGATCAGGCTGGCGGAGTGGATGGAGAGGAAGCTGACGGAGACGGAGGGCTGATATCTGCCAGAGCCGGAGAGCGGCTGGCGGGGGCAGCCAATGCTGCACAGAAGCCCCGTAGTATGCAAGTACCGCAAGCTCTGGGGTGAGGCAGAGCGCAGCTGCCCGGAGAGCGGCTGGCGCAGGGGCCGCAGCGCAGCGGCATTGTATGGTTTCCGGTGGGATGCCGGCGGGGGAGATGAGGGGGGAGTCCCTTTAAGAAAGGCAGATAAATGAGTGATAAAGTTACCATGAAAGAAAAAATCAGCTTTGCGCTGGCGAACCTGGGGAATATCCCCATCCAGACCATACTGGGGTCCTACCTGCTGATATTCTACACCAATGTGATAGGACTGAACCCGGCGGCCTGCGCCACCCTGTTCTTGATTGCCAGGGTGATGGACGCGCTGAAGGATCCCTTTATGGGATTCCTCATCGACAGACTGCCCACCACGAAGCACGGGCATTTCCGCCCCACCCTGATCGTGGGCACGGCGCTGTGCTCCCTGAACTTCCTGCTGATCTGGTTCGCGCCCCTGATGGCCACCTCCGGGAAGCTGGCCATCGCCTATGTGACCTACCTGATGATCGGGGTGCTGTTCCCGGTGATGGACATCTCCCTGAACAGCATGCTGCCGGTGATGACTCTCGATATGGAGGAGCGCAGCGCCTTAAGCGCCCAGAAGGGCTTCGTGTACACCCTGGGCTCCTTTCTGGTGAACTTAAGCGCCCCTGTAATCATCGGCAATGTCTCCGAGAAGGAGGGCTATATCACCCTGGTATTGATCGCCGCGGCGGTGATTGCGGGCTGTTCCATCGCGGGCGCGCTGGGGCTGAAGGAGCGGGTGCAGGCCCAGCCGGGGAAGGACAGCTATCAGATAAAGGATCTGTTCCGCATCCTGGGCCAGAAGCCGGTGGCTATCACCTTTTCCGCCGCGTTGATTTACATGATTGGGAAATATGTGATGAATACCACGTTGGCGTATTTCTTTACATATGTGATTGGGAATCTGAAGCTGATGAGCGTGGTGTCCGTGGTGCAGCTGTGCGCGCTGCTTCCGGCTACGCTGCTGGTGGGCGCTTTGATTCGAAAGATTGGGCGAAAGAAGGCCTATATGCTGAGCCTGACCCTGATTGGCACGGCGCCGCTCCTACGCCTGATTGACGTCACCAGCATCCCCATCCTGCTTGCAGCCATGGCCATCGCCGGGTTCGCGGACGGGCTGTGCATGCCCCTGACCTACGGCATCCAGGCGGACAACACGGATTATGTGGAGCTGGAGCTGGGGTATCGTGCGGACGCGGCCATCGCGGCCCTGTCCGGCTTCATCACCAAGTGCGGCATGGGCGTGGGCGGCGCCATTCCGGGCTATATCCTGGAAGCGGCAGGCTTCCGGGGAGAGGCCCAGACCCAGCCGCCCCAGGTGCGCACGGCCCTGATTGTCTGTACCATCGCCGTGCCCGCGGTCATGTGCGTGGCGGGGGCATTGCTCTTCGGCGCATATCCACTGACCAAGGAGAGGCTGGCGGAGCAGGTGGAACGGGTGAACGCGGCTAAGAAGGGATAAAGCTTTTTTTGAAGACAGGCATATTTCGGCTAAGATACTAAACAATAGATAATAGCCGAGATATGCTTGTTTTTTGTCACGGGTTCGCGAAAATTATATTCAGAGAGATATTAGCCGAAAAAGAGATGCCGGTGTGGATGATTTAGCGTGTGGAATTCTGTGTATATCATGTGGATTTCCTATTGCAATATGTGGAAATAGTTGTTATAATGTGGTATAAGTTGCAGATGTGTGGAAAAGGCAGGCAGGAAGGCCGTTGTTATATGAATACGGCACGGCCGGAGGAAGATAAGCAAGATAGGAGAGATGCAGATGTTTGCCACGGAGAGGCAACAGGAAATCATAGAGTTCATAAACGCCAAGGGCGCGGCCAAAATCGGACAGCTGACGGAGCGGTTTGGCGTGTCTGTGGAGACCATCCGCAGGGATCTGCTGGAGCTGGAAAAGCAGAACAGCCTCCGCCGTGTCCATGGCGGAGCCCTGCGGATTCCGCGCAGCGGGGAATATCTGGACCGGAAGGAGCGCAGCGGAAAGAACCAGGAGAAAAAGGCGGAGCTGGTGCGGTATGCAGCAGAGCTGATTTCCGAATCCGACATCCTCATGGTGGACTGCGGAAGCACGGCGGTGGAATTCGCGGGAATGCTGCGGGAGCGTTTTGAAAGGCTGACGATAATCACTAGCTGTCTGGACGTTTTCGATGCGCTGAAAAACAAAGAGAGCTTCGAACTGTACCTGTGCTCCGGGTTCTATATGGGCAGGGAGAACGCGTTTTACGGCTCCTGGGTGCTGGAGTCCCTGGAGCGGTTCCATGCGGACAAGGCCATCATCTGTCCGTCGGCGGTGTCCATCCAGTACGGGGTCATGGATTATGACCGGGAGTTGTGCACGATACAGAAGAAGATGATGGAGCAGGCGGGTGAGACGATATTCCTGGCAGACAGCGATAAATTCGAGAAGAGCGGCTTCCTGAAGATCGCGGATGTGCGGCAGGACTGCACATTGGTGACGGACTCCGGGCTTGAGGGGGAGATCTACAACCTGTACCTGGAAAACCAGATTCGGGTGCTGAGAGGGAAGAAAAGCTGAACGAAAAAGGGAAGGAAGATTGGGAGAACGATGAAAGAGGAAAAAGAAAGCCGTGGCGGGATGCTGATCGCTCTGTGCACGATATGCTATTTCATAAGCTATCTGACGAGGATCAATTACGGGGCGGTGCTCCTGGAAGTCGAAAGGGCGGAGGGCATCAGCAAGGTTGCGGCGTCCATGGCGGTGACGGGAAGCTTCATCACCTATGGGGCGGGGCAGCTGATCAGTGGCTGGCTAGGAGACCGCCTGAAGCCTGAGAAGATGATTCTGGCAGGGCTTTTGACCACGGCGGGCATGAACCTTCTCGTCCCCATCTTCACGGAGCCGGGAATGATTCTGGCCTTCTGGTGCATCAACGGGTTCGCCCAGGCCATGATCTGGCCGCCTATGGTACGAATCATGTCGGCGTGTCTGGACGGGGATACATATAAAAAGGCCGTAGTCCGGGTGACCTGGGGCTCGTCCGCGGGGACGATTGCCGTCTACCTGCTGGCACCTGCCTGCATTCGGTGGAAGGGGTGGAAAAGTCTGTTCTTCCTGTGCGCGGCAGGCGCCATATGCTTTGCGGTGGTCTGGATAAAAGGGGTTCCGGCAGCGATGAAGCGCGCGGGGGAGGCCCGGAACCGGGCGCGGGACGGCACAGGCAGTACTCCTCGGCCCACTATGGCAGGCACCGGCCGGCCAGGGCGTCTGCTCTCAAAGAGCGCTGTCCTGGTACTGGTGCTGGTGATGCCGGCCATCGTCATGCAGGGTGTCTTGCGTGATGGCATCACCACCTGGATGCCCAGCTATGTGGCCGCGACGTTTTCGCTGGACAGTTCCTCGGCAATCTTAAGCGGAGTGGTGCTACCGATTTTTTCCATCGTCTGTCTGGAAATCACTTCCGTGCTGAACCGGAAGCTCATCCGGAACGAACTGCTGTGCGCCGGAGTGGCCTTTTTGACGGGATTTTGCGGCAGCCTGCTCCTTGCTTTCCTGTCCTCTGTCCATGTATTGGTATCGGTAGGCCTTGCCGCCCTGGTCACTGGCTGCATGTACGGCGTGAACGTCATCCTGGTGAGCATGCTTCCCGCCTTTTTTCAGAAAAAGGGGAAGGTGAGCACCATTTCCGGGCTGTTGAATTCCTGCACCTATGTGGGAAGTGCGCTTTCCAGTTATGGAATCGCCTGGGTGGCGCAGGAGAAGGGCTGGCAGAGCGTGTTGTGGCTCTGGGCGCTGGTGGCATTCGTTGGGACGCTGCTTAGCCTTCTGTGTACCAGGCGGTGGAATGTGTTTAAGACAGATGCGTCATAAAAATCCCGCCCCAGGAGGCAAAGCGGATATCCGCTGTCCGGGGCGGGATTTTTGATTCCATCCTTTCCTTGACGCATGTCGCCTAAGCCCCTATGGCAGAACAGGTCAGGTACAGATAGACCGCATATACGCACAGGAGCAGGATGCCCTGCCATTTCTGGAATTTCTGGAACACCATGGCGGGAATCACGGCGATGCATCCCACCAAAAGGCAGGCCGGAAGGTCGTACCTGGCGGAGGTGGCCGCGATGGGCAGCGCTTTCCCGGACACCAGAGAGCACAGGGGCAAGATTAATGTCAGGTCGATGATGTTCGCCCCCAGGATATTGCCCACGGAGAGCGAGGACTGCTTCTTGATGATGGCGGTGACGGTGGTGACCAGCTCCGGCAGGGAGGTCCCCACGGCGATGATGGTCACGCCGATGACCCGCTCCGGCACCCCCACCATGGCGGCCAGAGCGCTGCCGTTGTCCACCAGGAGATCCGCGCCCCAGACGATGCCCACGGCCCCCACCGCGAACTTCACCAGGTTCACGGCGATTTCCTTCTTCCCCTCGATTTTCCTGCGCCCTGCCGCATCCGCGCTGGCTTTCATGGAGCGCTTCGCGGAGCTCACGTTCTCCCACAGGAAGAAGAAAAAGATGACCATCATGGCGATGGTGATGGCAGTGCCCATCTCGCCCGCCACGCCGGACAGTACGATCAGGATGGAGGCGGCCAGCATCAGGACTGACTTCATGAGATAATCCGCCCGCTTGATGATGCCCGGCATGCAGATCAGGGAAATCGCCATGATCAGGCCGATGTTGGCGGTGACGCTGCCCACGGCGTTGCCGATGGCCATGTCCACGCTGCCCTTTGCCGCGGCCATGACGGAGACCAGCATCTCCGGCAGGGTAGTGGCCAGGCTGACGATCGTGGCCCCCACGATCAGCTTCGGGATGCCGCTGACCTCCGCAATCCAGGATGCCGCGTCCACGAAGAAGTCCCCGCCCTTTACGATGAATACGATTCCAACGAGAAACAAGAAGATTACCGTTGCCAATTCCATTTTTCCAACCTCTTTCTTTCGTATTTTGAGATTTGCCGGTACTTTTCCTTACAGAGAAAAGACCCATGCATAGCGCAGAAAACATCCTGCAGGACGAACCTGGCATTTTCCGCAGCTATGTATGAGTCTCGTTATTTAAGACAAGCCAGACCTAAAAGGCCGCGTTTGTTGACTTGCCACGCGAATCGCGCTGACTACTCCCTCATAAAGGCATTTCTATTTCTATCGTTCCTGTCAGTGTAGCACAGGACAGGATGGGTGTCAATAGTCGGTTTGCTTTTTTGTACGTTATTTGCCCGTTTTTGGCATGTTTCTCTCCGCGCAGATGTCGGGGAGGGACGGCTTTGGGAAACGTGAAAACAATATTTATAAAATGATATCACGAATACCGTTGCCCCCTAGAATTTTTTTCGGTAAGGCATCAGATGGAACATTGTGCTGCCGGAACAGGCATCTTAAAACCTAAAAATGTACATATTGACAATTCTGAGGTTAGTCAATATAATAAAATGCACAGCTTTCTCCGCGGAAAGCGGAAGATTCGAACAGAATCGGCCCAACAGCGACCCTAATTTTGCCCAATGGAACAGGAGGAAAGACTTATGAGAAATGAACACGATGTGACCCTCGTCCCCGATGCCTTCGTCAAGGCAAACGGGAAAGCCTGGCGCTTCGATGAGGCGCACAGGCCCTGCATCAGGCTGTGCGGCGGAGAGGAAATTCTCTTCGAGAGCGCGGGCAGCATCACCCGGATGCCCCTAAAGACCGGCCTGGGCACAGGCGAGAGCGTCTGCTACAGGGAATTTGAGGGGTACGGGAAACTGGCTTTCGAGACACGCATCATCGTCAATGACACTACCGGCTTCGTGGACTGCACCTTCGTTCCCACCGATATGACAGAGCTGGCCAGGGAAGGAGATTCCGGGGTAAAGGAGGTCTGCTGGCCAGGCCCTCTCGTGGCGGACGAAGCCGGTTCTTACGCGGTGCTGAACACCATGCAGGGACAGCTTCTGCCCACGGACTGGCCGGAAGCGGTGGGAGAGAAGCTTCCCTTTGACGGACAGATGGGCTCCGAGTCGGCCTACATGCCCTGGTGGGGCGAGATTACGCCGCAGGGCGGGTACCTGTGCTATGTGAGGCAGAGCTGGGACAGCGCCTATACCGTAAACCATCCCGCAGGAGGCCCCACCCGGATATCCCTGCGCCATCTCCCTTCCATGGGAAAAATGGACTATGCCCGAACCGTCAGCTACTGCTTTGTGCCCGCGGGCAGCGATTACGTCACGCTCTGCAAGCTTTACCGGGAAATAGCCGATGAAGAGGGGCGTCCCCGCACCTTAAAGGAGAAGGCCGCCCAGAACCCCAATGTGGAAAAGCTCATCGGTTGCTGCGTCATGCATGTGGAGGGCAAGAGCCATGTGACGGAAGGCTCCGCCTATTATGACAAAGAAAATCCGGAAAAAAACGACAGGCTGGTGCCGTTCTCCCACTGGACCGAAAGGGTGAAGCGCCTGAAGGGACTGGGCGTGGACCAGCTCTACCTGCATCTGGACGGCTGGGGGCAGCCCGGATACGACAACCAGCACCCGGATTATCTGCCCCCCTGCAAAGAGGCCGGCGGGTGGGAGGGCCTGAAGGAGCTCTCGGACACCATGCAGGAGCTTGGTTATATGTTCGGCGTGCATGACCAGTATCGGGACTACTATCTGGACGCGCCTACCTATGACGCCGACAATGCGGCCATGAGCGCGGACGGTACCCTGTTCTCCCTGGCAAGATGGGCCGGAGGGCCCCAGAACTACCTCTGCGCGTCCCTTGCGCCGGACTATGTGCGTCGAAATTTCGAGCAGCTTTTTGCCGCGGGGATTCATTTGGAGGGCACCTATCTGGACGTGTTCACCTGTAACGAACTGGACGAATGCGTCAATCCCCACCATCCCATGACCCGCAGGGAGTGCATCGATGCCAGGAACCGGTGCTTTCACTATCTGACGGCCCACGGCGTGGCCCCTTCCTCGGAGGAGGTGAACGACTGGGCTGTGGGCGCGCAGGTATTCTGCCACTGGGCGCCCTACATAAAAGACTGTGCCATTCCCGTGCCTCTCTATAACCTGGTATACCACGACTGCGTAATCATACCATGGATGATGCCCGCCGGCGCCTGGGGCATTCCGGAGGGGACGACAGGCTTCCTTCATGCCCTGCTGAACGGTGGTATGGGCTATATGGGCGAATATCTGGAGGGCGGGGAACTGCGGGAAAACATCCGGCAATGGCAGGTGATTCGGGAGCTTCAGAAACATGTAGCCATGGAGAAAATGATAAACCATGAGTTTCTGAACGAAGAACGGAGCATACAGCGCAGCACCTTTTCTGACGGAACCAAGGTAACCGTGAATTTCGCGGAGAATACCTATGAAATTACGTATCCCCACATTATGGAGCAAAAGAAGGAGGCAATATGAGCACTTTGACCACGACTACCTACACTATGCCCGCCGCATCCCTGGGGAAGGAGAATCCCCTGCCTGATTTGAAATCAGTAGCGGATGCCCACGCACAGATAGAGATTGACGAGGCCACCGTGAGCCCGGAGGAAGCCCGCTACATGGGCTGGGGGCGGGTGAACACCATTCTGCCCTACACCATTCAGGATGGCTATGACCGAATCCGCCGTGACCATGCTTTTAAAGCCTTTGTCCTGGAGAACGAATTCCTGAAGGCCACCTTCCTGCCGGAGCTTGGAGGAAGACTCTGGTCCCTTTACGACAAGGAGGCGGGGCGGGAGCTGCTGCATGTAAACCCTGTCTTCCAGCCCTGTAACCTGGCCCTGCGCAATGCCTGGATCTCCGGCGGCGTGGAGTGGAATATCGGCATCATAGGCCATACGCCTTTTACCGTGGATCACATGGCCTGCCAGGAGCTTGCCTTAAGCGATGGAACCCCTGTGCTGCGCATGTTCCAGTACGAGAGGGTGCGCCATCTCTTTTACAGATTGGAAGCTTTCCTGCCAGACGGTGCAAAAGAACTCTATGTCCGGATCCGCATCGACAACGCCACCGGGGAGGACACTGCCGTCTACTGGTGGAGCAATATGGCGGTAGACGAGGGAGAAGACGTACGCGTAGTGGTTCCGGCGGACAAGGCCTTCCGCTATGGCTACGGCGGCAAGCTGGCTAAGGTACCTGTGCCCTATATGACCGCCGAGGCCCATAAGCTGCGCGGAGAGGCAGCGCGTCTGGCAAGGGAGAACGGAGGGAAACTGGACTGGGATATCACCCGCACCACCACTCTGCCCCAGTCTATGGACTTTTTCTTCGATGTGCCGAAGGATGCCAGGCCCTTTATCGCCGCTCCGGGCAGAGACGGATACGGTATGTGCCAGACTTCCACAGGTGAATTGAGGGGACGGAAGCTGTTCGTCTGGGGCATGGGCACCGGAGGGCGGCACTGGCAGGAATTCCTGGCCCAAAAGGGCTGCGCTTATATCGAACTGCAGGCAGGCCTTGCCAAGACCCAGCTGGAGCACCTGCCCATGAAGGGTGGGGAGACGATCAGCTGGCTGGAATCCTATGGCGCCGTCCAGGCAGACCCGGCTGCGGTCCATGGGAAAGACTATGCTGCTGCGGTAGCTTCCGTAGCAGAAGCGTTGGAAGCGGCCAGGCCTGCCCATGTACTGGAGGAGCTGCATGATCGTCTGAAACGGGAGCTGGACGGTCAAAACGGTGCGGTGCTCCATTCCGGAATGGGATTCGCCCGGGCGGAAATGGCGCTGCTGGGCAAGGGCTTCCATACGGCGGGGCTTTCCATGGATGCCATGAGGATGGGAGAGCAGGAGCAGCCCTGGATGGAACTGGCTGTAGACGGCATCCTTCCCTGCCCGGAGCCGGATGCGGAGCCATTGAGCTACCAGACGGGTCCGGCCTGGGAGGCTGCGCTGGAGGCCTCGATTCAAAATGGCAGAAGCGACCACTGGTACGGACATTATCAGTTGGGGGTAATGTATGCCTCCGCCGGAAAAAATCAGGCCGCCGGAAAGGAATTCCGCCGTTCCCTGGAATGTGCCCGGAATCCCTGGGCCCTTCGCTGTCTGGCGCTTCTGGAGGATAAGGGCGGTGATTCGGCTCGCGCGGCGGATCTTTTATGCGAAGCGGCAGAACGAAAACCCATCCGCCCTCTGGCCGTGGAAGCCCTGGAACTGCTGGCCAAAACGCGTCAGTACCAGCGCATGTACGGTTTTCTGGACAAACTGCCGGCCGAAGTGCGCGGTGAGGGGCGGATCAAGACTTTCGAGATCCTTGCGCTGCTGCGGACGAAACGCTACCAGGAGGCCCAGGCCCTGCTGATGAGCGACATCGTCCTGACAGATGTGCGGGAGGGCGATGTGCTGCTGACGGATTTGTGGTTCGAACTGATGGCCCGCAAGGAAAGGGGCGGCGCGGAGGAGGCTGACATGAACTGGGCACGGGAGAACTTAAAGCCTCCGAAGCACCTGGATTTCCGCATGGTGTGATGCAATTGCATAAACGATAATTTATCCCAAAAGCTCAACTGATATGTCATTTTGACAAGGTTGGGCTTTTTATTGCATGCCACAAAATGTATACTTTTTGGATTAAAGTAATCCTTTAGCAAAAACAACCAAAAATGCAAATA
>NZ_CAPDXS010000129.1:0-14464 GCF_948601915.1 uncultured Acetatifactor sp.
GCTCCCTCCGCCTGGCATATCCCGCCGCGCTGATCAGCAGGGATACCCCGAAAGCCGCGACTGTCACAGCCCCCGCCAGGAAGAGATAGGAGGAGAGGGAAGCCGCCATCGCGGAGAACCCGGAGCCGTCCTCGAAGTATTTGATGAAATAAAATACCGGAACCACGATGAGCATCCCCATGACCTGTGCGGACTGCACCCCGAACCAATAGGTCAGCGGCAGACACACCCCCGTCCACATCAGCGGGAGGAACACCGCCGCGAAGGCTCCCAGGCCCCAGACGACAGGGTCAAAGTTCCGGTACAGCACCGAGGAGGCCAGATTCAGCGCCCCGGCGCCCAAAAGGCTGACGCCCAGGGTGCAAAGCACGGAGATATACTTGCTGGCCACCACCGACATGTCGCTCATGGGCAGGGCCATCTGATATTTCTGCCAGCGGGCCTTGTCGTCGCTGACGAAGCTCATGACATTCTGCATGCCCACGGTCATGGCTAGCAGGACGGAGGCCATCAGCCCCCCGTAATAACCGGCTTTGCACAGCAGCAGAAGAGAAAAGGCTGCCGCTATAAGTATCAGCTTTTTATCAATACATTTACAGAAAACAGTGAATTCCTTATAAATCAGTCCTCGCATGGTACCCCTCCTTTGATATAGAAAAGCATGATGTCCTCCAAACTGGCGTTGTCCACGATTACGTCCGGATAGCTGCGCCTTGCCGCCTCCTTGTCCCGGACCAGGCATTCCATGGACAGCTTCGTGTCCCGGTAAGTGATATAGTCGTCGGGAGAGAGGGAGGCGAACCGTTCTTTCCCGCATTTCAGGATGCCGTAATGGTACACCAGGTCGTCCTTCTGCTCCTCGAAGACGATCCGGCCCTGATGGATCAGGATGACGAAATCCGCGATTTTCTGGATGTCCGAGGTGATGTGGGAGGAAAAGAAGATGGAGTGCTCCTCGTCCTGGATGAATTCCAGGAACAGATCCAGGATCTCGTCCCGCACCACAGGATCCAGCCCCGTGGTGGCCTCGTCCAGAATCAGCAGCTTCGGCCTGTGGGCCAGGGCGCAGAGGATGGAGAGCTTCATCTTCATCCCCTTGGAGAAGGAGCCCACGGGCTGGTTCTCCGGGAGCCGGAACCTTTGCAGGTATTGGCGATAGAGGGCGCTGTCCCAGCTGCGGTAGATGCCGGAGAGCATCTTCTCCAGGTTGGCCGCCGTGAACACGTCGTGGAAGGTGCACTCATCGAATACGACACCGACGTCTTCTCTGGCGCAGCGGGCAGTGTGCTCCATGCCCAGGAGCTGGATCTCGCCGCTGTCCTTGGTCAGCTCATTCAATATCAGGTTGATGGTGGTGCTCTTCCCGGCGCCGTTCTCGCCGATGAAGCCTACAATCCTTCCTTTCGGTACGCGAAAGGAGACATGGTCTAAGGTGAAGCCGGGGAATGTCTTGCACAGATCCCTGACTAAAATGCTGTTTTCTTCCATGGTGATGTCCTCCTGTCTGTGGTGGGTAAGGGCAAAAGCTGCCCTGTTATGGGTTCCCTGGCGGGTTCCTCTGCCGGTATGCGGCCTTTTTGCTGTATGCGGTTCCGCCGGTGGTTCTGCGTCTGAGTTTGGAGTCCGGCGTCTGTGCCTGTCATTCCTCGTAGAAAAGCCTGAGGATGCCGGCCATCTGCTCGTAGGCGATTCCGTGGGCCTTGCCGATCTCCGCTACCTTCTGCAGCAGCTCCTCCGCCCGGCGCAGCTGTTCCTCCTGTATGAACTCCCGGTTCTGGGGCGCTACGAAGCTGCCTTTGCCGGAGACTGTCTCGATGAAGCCGTCCCGGGTCAGGTCTTCGTAGGCCCGCTGCACCGTGATGACGCTCAGGTGCAGGTCTTTTGCCAGGGCCCGCATGGAGGGCAGGGCCTCGCCCGGGGCCAGGGAGCCGTTCATGATCTGGCTCTTGATCTGGAGACAGATCTGCTCGTAGATCGGCTTATCGCTGCTGTTGCTGATAAGGATTTCCATTTTGTTCTCCTGCTCTTGTCATAGAAAGCTTTCTGTGCGCATCTGCCGGATGTGCTCCCGGGGCCCAGGGGCGTTGCTTTGGAGGGCTTTTTTGCGAAAGCGATTGCCAAAGCGTGTTTGTCAATGCCTTAGCCGAAGCCAATGGCAAAACGGCACTGCAGTCCGTGTGCATGTTACATCTGATACGTATCGATTGTAGCTAGCGTACTTAATCGATAAGTACACTATAGACGATTTGGATCGGTTTGTCAATGCCGTTTTTAAAAAATTTGGGAATTTTTTGTTTCAGATTGGTTTGATTGCCGCTGATAGCGGATGCCCTGCGCTTTAGGGACTGGGGGACTGGTAGTAGCTCCCAAAATAGAGTAGAGCGCATAGATTGCTTTCTATACGCTCTGACGCTGTGTAACTTATTCGGTTATGATTTGCGTCGTTGCCTGTTATGCTGTCGGCGCCCGTTCTGCTTTTTCATTTCATTGGCTGCACGCTGTTTTGCACGTTCCAATGGCAGTAAAGCTTTTCTGAATTTCTTCTTGATTCGTTCTTAAGCCGCGCACTATCCGACATCTGCTCCCCAAATGGCGAAAGCCTGAATGCCGCTTCCCGACACCTTGTGGAAGCGCCGGAAAGCGAGGGTTCCGCTCACAGATAAGTGACCTGCACATCGGCATCGTAGGTATGGGGCTCCTTGGTGACCGCCTTATGCCCGAAAGCGATGGCAATCTTGTACTCATAGTCCGCGGGGAAGTCCAGGGCAGCGGCGAAATGCGCCTTCTTCTCCCCCTGCATCGCGTCCAGGATGCAGCCGATGATCAGGCTCCCCAGCCCCAGGCCTTCCGCCGCCAGGGCCATGTTCTCCACGGCGATGCCCGCGTCCAGGGAACCCCATTTGTAGGTGCTGTCGGCGCTGAGGATCACCACGGTGGGCGCTTCGTAGTAAAAGTTGTGGGCCGGGGAAACGATGTCCCGCAGACGGTTCTTCTCGTCCTCCAGCTCCAGTAAGATGGGATTGTCTCCTTTCAGCACGGTGAAATGCACTTCCTGCCGGTTGGCCGCCGTGGGCGCCTGGAGCCCGGCCTGTATCAGGGCGTCCAGCTGGGTGTCGCTCAACGGCTCGTCCGTATAGCCTCTTGTGGAGCTGCGTTTCTCGATTGCTTCGATGACTTGGTTCATGTAGTCTTCCTCCTTTCCGGTTCTGCATTTCAGTATATTTTATCGAAGGTTCTTTGTCAACAGTCCGTCAATGGTTCGGCGTTTCGGCCGCTATTGAATTTTGGGGGACTCTGCGATATAATGTACCATGTGTGGTTCAGGATATGGATCATAGTCTGGAAAAGTGCGCCGGAAACCGGAGCGCAAAGAATTGCCTGTTGTTGAATCGGACTTTGGAGGAAACCTTTTTGTATGGAATTCATTGATATTTATGACGATTTAGGACAAAAAAGCGGTAAAAGCGAAGAGAAAGGCGAGGCACATAGAAAAGCGCTTATCCATAGAGGTGTCTGTGTGTGGATTATGAATTCTAAGCAGGAACTATTGCTGCAAACGCGGAGCAGTCATGTCATGTTTCCTGATATGCTGGATATTTCTTTTTCGGGGCATATTCAGGCTGGCGAAACTTCTTTGGAAGCTGTCAGGAGAGAGGGACGTGAAGAACTTGGCATCAATATAGACACGTCCAAACTGCAATATCTGTTTTCCTGCCGTGAATGTGGCGGCATTGACGGATATTTCGAGAATGAGATTGACGATGTGTTTCTTTATAGAGCGGATATTCCTATAGATGGGTATTCCTTCTCCGATCATGAGGTAAAGGAAGTAAGATACATTTCGGTTGATGAATTCAAAATGATGGCAGAGTCAGGTTCGCCCATGCTCCTGCCTTATGAAACGCACTATCTTTTTTTGCTGATTGCCTTATACTGCATAACGCTGAATACTGCCTAATGTAATCATGCGATTGAACCAGTCAGCGTTATGCAGTCTGGTTTCACGGCAAGTGAAATCGTTAGGCAGTATAAATAGTCGCATAAGCAGCTTGGCAAATTGAGGATTATATTAAATGTCCCGCGGTTCTTCGAAACGAAGCGTCAGGAACGGTTTTCCGAAAATGGGGCATTAAAAAGAAGCTGTCCAAGGGAGGAGAGAATGGCATGAAAAAGATAAAATTATATCTGATGATTGGTATGATGGCAGTGGGACTGGCGGGCTGCGGGCAGACCGGGAGCCAGCCGGAAGGCCAAAGCGGCGGCCAGGCAGAAGAGCAGACCGGGAGCCGGACAGAAGGCCAGACCGGCAGCCAATCGGAAGACCAGAGCGGTGATGGGACGGAAGGGCAGACCGGGAGCCAGTCGCAAGACCGGACCGGCGGCCAGGCAGACAGCCAGCCGGAAGGACAGGGAGAAAGCCAGGCTGGCCAGCCGGATGCCGGGGCGGACGCTGCCTATACGTTTACGGACGATTTGGGACGTGAGGTCACGGTGGAATCCTATGAGCGCGTGGCGACTCTGCTGGGGAGTTATGCGGATATGTGGATATTGGCGGGCGGGGATGTCTGCGCAGCGCCGGACGACGCTTTCGTGGATCTAGACCTGCCCCTTGGGGAGGATACCGTGAACCTGGGAGAGACCAAGCGCCTCAGCCTGGAACTTCTGCTTTCCGCAGACCCTGATTTCGTCCTGGCCAGCACCAACACCAGCCAGCATCTGGAGTGGCAATCGTCCCTGGAGGGCGCGGGCATCACGGTGGCCTATTTTGACGTGTCCTGCTTCGATGACTATCTGCGCGTCCTGAAGACCTGTACAGACATTACAGGGCAGCCGGAACGCTACACCCAATACGGAACGGATATCCAGAAAGAAATAAACGAAATATTGAGCAGAAATGCCGGAAAAAGCGCTCCCACCGTACTGTCCATGCGCGCTTCCGCCACCAGCATACGGGCCAAAGGCAACGGCGGCAACGTGCTGGGCGAGATGCTGGAGAGCTTCGGCTGCGTCAATATCGCGGACACGGACGACAGTCTCCTGGAGAGCTTAAGCCTGGAGAGCATAATGCTGATGGATCCGGATTTGATACTGATTGTCCAGTCCGGCGATGATATTGAAGGCACCCAGGAGAACATCGAGAACATGTTCCGGGAGAATCCCCTCTGGAACGAGCTGGGCGCGGTGAAGAACGGCCAGGTGCATGTCCTGGACAAGCATCTGTACAATCTGAAGCCCAACGCCCGCTGGGCCGAAGCCTATGAAGAGCTGGAGAAGATTCTGTATCCGGAGCAGGACGTTCCGCAGTAACCCCATGAACGGGCTGCGTCACCTTGTATGAAAGTGAGGCAATAAAGGGAACTGCCTGGGGGTTTACTGAGTGTCTGCACTTGGCGCACAATGACGTACACAAACCGCAAGGGCATACGGTTTGGCGCGCTGCTGTCTTTCGCGGCTTTCCGCAGGCAAGATGCAGGACTTTTACAGCAAATCCCCACTCGGCGGAAGAAATGGCCGGAGCATCAGGACAGGACGGAGGAATCCTCGTATGTACAATAAGAACCATAACCGGCTGCTGCTCGGGGGCGGCATTGCCGTCTGCCTTTTGATCGCGGTGACGAGCCTGTGCCTGGGAAACGTCCATTTCACCCCAGTGCAGCTGATATCCCTTTTCCGGGGCCAGGGAGATAAGGTGAGCAGGAGCATCCTGCTGTACGCCAGGCTCCCCCGCACCCTGGCTTCCCTGGCAGCCGGGGCGGGGCTGGCGGTGTCGGGAGCCGTGCTGCAGAACGTGCTGGCCAACAGGCTGGCCTCCCCCGGCATCATCGGGGTCAACGCCGGAGCAGGCCTGGGTGTGACCCTCTGCTGCGCGGCGGGGGCATTGTCCGGTCTGGCCGTTTCCTGTGCGGCTTTCGGCGGGAGCCTGATTACGGTTCTGTTCATTTTCCTGTTCTCCCATCGAACCAATGCGTCCAAGACCACGGTCATCCTGGGCGGCGTGGCGCTGAACAGCATCCTGAATGCCGTCTGCGAATCCGTGACGGTGCTGGACACGGACGTGGCCATGCTGAGCATCGACTTCCGGGTGGGCGGCTTCTCCGCGGTATCCTACATGCGCCTGCTGCCTGCGGCCGGGCTGATCGCGCTGGCGCTGGCAGTGCTGTTCACCCTGTGCAACGAGCTGGATGTGGTGACGCTGGGGGACGAGACGGCCCAGGGAGTGGGCCTGCGGGTGGGGCGGTACCGCATGCTTTTTCTGGTATTGGCCGCCCTGCTGGCAGGGGCGGCGGTGAGCTTCGCGGGGCTTCTGGGCTTCGTTGGGCTGATTGTGCCCCATTTCGTCCGCAGGTTCACCGGCAATGAGAGCGGGCGGCTCCTGCCCATGTGCGCTGTGGCGGGAGCGGGGTTCGTCACCCTCTGCGATATGGCGGCCAGGCTGCTGTTCGCCCCCTATGAGCTGCCGGTGGGGATATTGATGTCCGTGGTGGGCGGGCCTGTTTTCCTCTACATGCTGATCCGGCATAAGGGCGGGCATGCCGGGTGAGATGTGGTTCCGCGGTTCCTCAGGGGATTTTTGTGACTTTTTTGGGTACCTATAGAAGTATTTCTGACGCTATGGGCGGCTGCACCGTGAATATCTCAAACAGGAATACCTGGCATGGTACAGCTCCACATAGGGAATGCTTTTCCGAAAAGAGAATTTGCGTTGATTTCATAGGCATATTGCGATATAATTTGCTTAGTAACTGTTGGAAATTGACTGATACAATTTCTTATGCTGTATATGGAGGTGACAGATATGTATGCTTTACAGGAAACCATAAGGCCGTCGGCAGACCTAAGAAATCATTATAGCGAGATTTCCAGACAGTGCCGGGAAGGAAAGGAAGCTGTCATCATTACTGTCAATGGACGAGGCGATACGGTATCTCTCTCATATGAAGAATACAAAAACATGAAATCCCGTATAGAGTTGCTGGAAATTCTTACGGAGGCGGAGGATGATGTGAAGAACGGGCGTGTGGCCCCCATAAGCGATACCATCAGCGACTTGCGAGCCATGCTGCAGGAGGATTGATTTTGAAGTACAGGATTGTTCGTACCGATACAGCAGATGCAGGCATCCGGAAAATCATATTATATGTGGCTCAGAACTTCGGTAATAATGTGGCTTTGGAGCAGCTTGACGAAATAGAAAGCAGAATATCAAGTCTGGCAGACGATCCCTATATCGGGGCAGAGCCGAGATATCCGGTGCTGAAGAGACAGGGATACAAGATTTTGATACTCAAAAAAGATTTGGTATTCTATAAGGTCAACGAAGCGGACAGGGAAGTCGTCATTTATGCGGTAGTAGATCAAAGACAGGATTATCTCAATATTATCCGGGGGCTGTAAATCAATATTTTATCCTGGCCTGGGCATTCTTCCATTCGCCCATATGGCAAAAGCCATCTTGTCACCGCAATCCGCATGGATTGAAGCATCCAATGATACACAAAAAGAACGAACCCCTGGCTGTATGGCGAGTACAGTCAGGAGTTCTTCTTCTTTTTTGGAGAAGCGAACTGTCCGGGCTGGGCTACCACTAGTCTTCACTATCCAACCTCTTGCCCCCCTTTTTTCTGTTGCCAGGGGAAAATGCTTTCAGGAAAATCATGAATTTGTAGCTGTCAAGGGGCTGCGCTTATGATATACTTGTACCAGTGGGGCTGTAAAGCCGCAGAAGACCTGTGCCGGCAGAAAGAGCAGGCCGGGCAGCTATGGTGGCTGCTGTACAGGCTGTGTACAGCGATTAAAGCCTGTGCGCGGACGGTTGCGCAGGTCAGGAACGGCTTGGGAGAGCGGATTGGTGAGGTGCCGTGGCCAGGAAAGGAAGGGCCCGGCGGGAGAGGGAAGCAAAGGAGGCAGGGTTCAGATGGATGGCGCTATGGTTGAGATGGAGGATGTCCGGGCCGGGTACGGGAAGGCCGAGATTCTGCACGGGGTGGACTTCCGGGCGGAAAGCGGTGAAATCACCACGATCATCGGCACCAACGGCAGCGGGAAGAGCACCCTATTGCGCACGCTGCTGGGATTCCTGCCCATGCGCTCCGGAGACATCAGAATAGACGGTATTTCGATAAAAGATATCTCCCGGACAGAGCTGGCCAGAAGGATCGCTTACCTGCCCCAGGGAAAGAACGTGCCCGACATCTCGGCAGGCCGCATGGTTCTCCACGGGCGGTTCCCCTACCTGACCTATCCCAGGAAATACCGGGAGACGGACGTCCGGATAGCCAGGCAGGCCATGGAGCAGATGGGGATAGCGGAGCTTTCTGAACAGCACATGTCCCGGCTCTCCGGCGGTATGCGCCAGAAAGTCTACATCGCCATGGCCCTGGCCGGACAGGCCCCCGCCATCGTCATGGACGAGCCCACCACCTACCTGGACGTCGGGCAGCAGGTGAAGTTCGCGGAGACAGTCCGACAGCTGGCGGACGAAGGCAAAACTGTCGTCTTAGTGCTGCACGACATTCTGCTGGCCCTGAAGATATCCGCCCGGATTGCCGCTTTGGGAGAGGGCAAGGTCATCTGGAGCGGCACGCCCGGGGAGATGCTGGAACAGAATGTGTCGCAGCGGCTCTACGGCGTGGCTGTGGGAGCCGCCAGGACGGACGCGGGGACGCAGTATTTCTATGAATATCCCTCCGGAGACTGAACGGTGGAAGGCTCATCCCAAGAGGAGATGTGATTCGGAATCGCCCCGGCTGCAGACGTTTCCGAGCCAGGGTCTTTCGCACCAGCCGGAGCGTTCCCTTCTAAGAATTCCGGCTCGAGGGTTCCGGGCTGAAAATTCCATCCTGAGAGTTCCGGTTTGAGGATTCCGGCCTGAGAGTTCCATCCTAAGAGTCCCGGCATTGAAGTTCCAGTCTAAAACTCCCGCCGCCCATACAGTCTCGCGGACAGCAGATAGGAGAGGGCCAGCAGAATCCCGCCTGCCGTGAACATCCCTCCGCTGACGATTAAAATGTGGTCAGAAGCATACACCAGCAGGTCGAAGATAAAAGTTCCGTTCCCCAGGAGCATATCATATTCTATCAACGCGATATAAGCCAGGCAGACGAGCAGCGCAGGCACATAATATCCCCAGACCTTCCCCTTCTGGTACCCCACCTTGAAGAGCAGCGGATACATGGCCAGGCTCATGACGCCGTAGAAAAGGAAACTGAAGGAAACCAGCGCCAGCTTCCAGCTGAAGCCCGGGTACCATTTGGAAAAAGAGACCAGATTGGCCAGGGGCATCATGGCCAGCCCCAGCAGGGCGCCCGCCGCGAACAGGAGAAAAGACAGGACGTATCTGCCGGTGACAATCGTCCGCCGCTGCACCGGCAAGGTCAGATAGAGCCGGTTCAGATCCCCCTTTTCCTCTATGGCGAAAGGATTCAGGGAGAAGGAGAACAGCAGGAAGCTTCCCATGGGTACCAGCAGGACAGGGGAAAAGCATCCCGTCACGAAAAGGCTCCCGGGGATGATCAGGAACCTGATACGATAGCATTTCATTGCAGACCAGTTCAATCTCAACATTCTAAGCATGTTTTCTGCTCCTTTCCATATAGACTACCACATCGTCGATCGTGGCCGGTTCCGTGACGGCGTCCGGGGGAAGTCCGCCAATCCTGTCCAGTTCCATGAGACATTCATAGCCGCTGCCGGTCTGGCGCAGGCCGATGGCGGCGGATTTCTTCCCCTCGGGAAGCACATCGCCCCGCACCACGCAATAGCGGGAGACCAGCTCCTCCTTGTCCCCGGCATAGGAAATGGCGCCGCCGCTGATATAGACGATGCAGTCCGCAAGCCGTTCCAGGTCGCTGGTGATATGGGTGGAGAACAGAATCGTGCGGCCTTCCGGAACCAGATATTCCCGCAGGATGTCCAGCAGCTCGTCCCGGGCCGCAGGGTCAAGCCCGCCGGTGGGTTCGTCCAGCAGAAGCAATCGGGTGTTGCGGGAGAGATGGACGGCCAGGCCCAGCTTCTGCTTCATGCCCCGGGAAAAGCTCTTGAATTTCTTCCGGGGGTCAAGGCCGAAGCGGGACAGGCAGCTTTTGTACAGGGCAGCGTCCCAGCCGGGATAGAAGGGGGACAGGCTTCTTTCGATATCCAGGGGCGTCCATTCCTCCTGATAGTAGGGCTGGTCGAACAGGATGCCGATATCCTCCTTCGCGGCAGGGGCGTTGGCGGGCCTGCCCAGCAGGCGGATGTCCCCGCTGTCAGGAAAGGCCAGCCCGGCCATCATCCTTAAGGTCGTGGACTTCCCGGCTCCGTTGGGCCCCACAAAGCCACAGCAGAGGCCTTCCGGCACGGTGAAGCTGATGTTTTTTAAGGAAAATCCCGGATAGGTCTTGCATAAATCATGGATTTCAATTGCATTTTTCATGGAAAATCTCCTCCAGTCTGTCTTGTAGTTCGGCAAGGTTTAGGCCTGCCGCTTTTCCCTTTTCCACCGCTGTCCGAAAGGCTTCATCGATGTTTTGCAGATACTGGCGGCGGACCATTTCTGCGTCCCCCTTGACGAAGCACCCCCGTCCCTGTACGGTGTAGATTAGCCCTTCCGCCTCCAGGTCGCTGTAAGCCCTGGTGGTGGTGATGACGCTCACACGCAGGTCTCTTGCCAGCTGGCGCATGGAGGTAAGGGGCTGGTTCGGGGCCAGCCGTCCGTCCAGAATCTGGGCCTTGATCTGTATCTTAATCTGCTCGTAAGTGGGGATGTCGCTTTGCAGGGAAATATGGATGTTCATTTTGGGCATCACCTCCGGTCTGTAGGTTTCCCCACGGCGCCGCCGGTTCTTCGGCATGGCGTGGTGTTGTTTTGTGGAGTGCTTACTGTATATATTGAGTATATGCACTATGGGCGAATCTGTCAAGAGGGAATTGTCTACAAATAACTGCTACGAGTTTAAAGCCGTTTTCCTTGCATTTCTGGGCTTTTTTCTAAAGAAGTTGTAGCAGTTATTTTCCGACAGTTCCAAATGAAAAATTTTCCACCTGTGCGGTTGCAATGCACAGATGGAAAATTTCCGATGGTGCGGTTGCGGCCAAGACAGGCGCGATATCAGTATCCTGGTTCGGCGAAATTCTCATATTGATTTGGATTTTATATAGCGTTAAGATTTCTCATGAGAAGCCGACAACAAAAAATGCCTTTGACTTTACCCTTACGGTAAAGTGTATACTTTAAGGAAGAAAAGGGAGGTGATTATCAGTGCTGTCCATTGGTGAGTTTTCAAAAATATGCAAAGTATCTACAAAAACTCTCAGATATTACGCTGAAATAGGGCTTATTCTGCCAAGTGAAATCAACCCGGAAACCGGATATAGGTACTATGCGATTGAACAGTTGGAAACTATGCTGCTTATTATCCGTTTGAAATCATACAATTTCTCATTGGAGGAAATAAAGCAGATGATAGAATCGGGAGAATTGTACGAGGAAAAATTGTATGTTGCCCTAACCCGAAAACGGGAAGATATAAGAAAGCAATTACATGAACAGAAGAAGCGTCTGTATCAACTGGAATGCGATATATCGAACCTAAAAAATGGGAAGCCCATCATGTCATATTTAGATGATATTGATGTAGAACTTGTGGAGGTTCCGATGATGTGCCTGCTTTCTATCCGCAAAATGGTTCAAGCAGATAATTTTTCTGACGATTACGGCGTTTGCTTTGGGAGGTTATCAGGCAGGATAAGGAAAGAAAATTTAACCATAGCCAATCCCCCAATGGTTTTATTCCACAGCAATGAATTTAGCCCGTTTGGTTTAGACACAGAATTTGCTGTCCCTATTAAAGAATATGTGACTGGAACAAGAGATTTTAAGGCGGGGTTATGTCTGAAAACTGTTGTAAAGGGAAGCTATTCGATTTTATCTTCTGTATATGCAAAGCAGATAAAATGGGCAGAACAGAAAGGGTATGAATGCACCGACGCATTGTTTGAAGTGTATGTAACAGACCCCTCTCAGGTTGCGGAGGAAGATGAACTGATTACAGAAGTCTATTATCCAGTTAGAAAAATTTAAAGCGGAGGTCGATCAAACGGCATGAAACAGGAGCAAATAACATCTTTAGAAAATAAAATAAAAAAAGAATATGGCAATATAACCGGAATCATTGTACTGAAAGATAATAATGCTGCTTACGAAAGTTATTTTAATCAGTGTTCAGAATATGACCCCATTCATATTTTTTCGGTGACGAAAAGCATCATTTCCATGTTATTCGGAATTGCCTTAGATAAAGGCTGTATCAAAAACCTTGATGAAAAAGTAATTGATTTTTTTCCAAATTATCAAACCAGGAAAAGGGAGAAAACAATACAGCATGTTACAATCCGGAATCTGCTTACAATGACCGCCCCCTATAAGTATAGGTTTAACCCTTATCCAAAATATTTTTCCAGTGATGATTGGGTAATTTCCTCTCTTGATCTTTTGGGCGGAAACGGAAAAATTGGGAATTTCAAATATGCTCCTGTCATCGGAATTGATATTTTATCGGGCATACTTGTCAATGCTACAGGGAAATCCGTATTAGAATTTGCACAGGACAATCTTTTTTCTCCGTTGGGAATTTCGGTGGATAAAAACATCTATTTTCAAAGCAAAGAAGAACAACTGGATTTTTATCAATCAAAGGGTGCAAACGGCTGGGTTGCTGACCCGAAGGGAACGAATACGGCTGGCTGGGGATTATCCCTTACAACTATGGATATGGCTAAATTAGGGCAGTTATATTTGAATGAGGGACATTGGAACGGCAGACAGGTTATTTCCGATCAATGGATTTTCGAGAGTACGCAGGTACAAAGCGTTTGGAAAGCACGCCATTTAAAGTATGGGTATTTGTGGTGGGTTATAGATGAAGCGGAGCATTCGTATGCGGCTTTAGGTGACGGTGGAAATGCGATATATGTCAATGTTAAAGACAAAATTGTAGTCGCTATTTCCTCTTTATTTGTTCCAAGAGTGAAAGACAGGATAGATTTCATAAAAAGAGAGATTGAACCCCTATTTATACTGTGCACCGGTTAAATTTGCAGTACAAGTAAAATTAAGTATATGATAGTCGGACAGCCGCAAGCGGAAAATAAAAAACCGTTGTTGGCGGCAGGCTTTTTATGTGCCTGGACAAAGTATTGCGGCGCTACACCTCGCACATTTAAAGGCTAAACTGGTTGAAGCCATATTGAAATTCTGTTTCGGCCGTTAGGGGTAGCAAAGAGGGCGAAATCAGCAGACTGCTTGTTACGCCTTAGTTTTACAGTGATAAGGAAGTATTCACAACAGCTTATTTGGTTTTAGGGTGTAATTATAAAAAATGGCGGGATTTCAGGCTATAAATATACATTGCATGTTGTAGGTAAATATTTTATAATCAAGGCAGTGGAAACCAGTGGTTCATACCGAACCCGCATGCAAATATTTCAAGCTGTTTTCCAAATCGCACAAGCCCGAAATACGAGCGGTAGCCCTCTGCGCGATAGGTTTCTGTACTTGCGCGCCGGGGAAGATGTCCACCGAAAATTTGCACAAGAATTTGCACAGGGGCCTGATGGATAGACTGCCGGAAACCCAATCAAGATAGAGAAAGTGAGATTTTGAATGAAAAGACAAAAGCTGGCCCTGCTGTGCGGTATGGCCGCCCTTTTCCTTACGGCCTGTGGGAGAAACGACGCAATAGCGATACCGGATGTAGAGACAAAAGAAAACCAGCCGCAAAGCAGTGACGTGAAAGCGGAAGACAGCCCGGATGATTCAGACGACTCAGAACCAAAAGAAAAGCCGCCGCAAAGCAGTGGCGCGAAAGAGGAAGACGGCCCGGATGATTCAGACGATTCAGAAAACAAGGAAGCTTCAGGCACAGAAACGGACATGGAAAGCCCTGCCGATAAGGAGCCCTGGGAGCAGGCATACCTTGATTATCTGGATGGATTTGAAGCCAGCGGTTCCTGCACTTACAGCCTGATCTATGTGGACGAAGATGAGATTCCGGAGCTTGTGATAGATTCCGGCTTTGAAGCGGGAGGCTGCCAGATTTTGACCTGGCATGATGGAGTTCTGGATGTGCTGCAGACCAGCCGCCTGTATTTTACCTATATTGAGAAAGGGAATCTCCTCTGCAATTCCGAAGGGAACATGGGATATTATTATGATAATGTATACGCCATCAAGGACGGCTCCTGGGATTTCATAGGCGGAGGAACCTACCAGGATCCGCCGGACGGGCCGAAGCTTGATGAAAATGATGATTATTTTTTCGAATACCATTGGCTGGAGCAGCCGGTAGAGAAAGCGGAATATGAACAGAGGTTTCATGCCGTTTATCCGGAAGAGGAGGGAAAGACGCCGGAGGTGTATTATATTGAGGTCGAGATGCGCTCTCTGCTGGAAAGAAAGGAAACGGCCTCGGCAGCACACCGCTAT
>NZ_CAPDXS010000129.1:14474-14931 GCF_948601915.1 uncultured Acetatifactor sp.
CTGATCGTGGAAAATCTGACATGGACAGAGGCGTATGCGGCCTGTGAGGAAAAGGGCGGTTATCTGGCGACCCTCACCTCATGGGAAGAATTCCGGCGGGTGCAGGAACAGATTGTTTCGGAAGAAAAAACGGCGGTTACATTTTTTGTAGGCGCCAACAGGGCGGACAGATTTGGATTCGGCTGGCTGGAGCCCGGAACGCCGGAGGGATACGGTATGTTAGACCTGTATAAGGCCCTGTTCGCCGGTTTCTGGCTGGAGGGCGAGCCAAGCTATGAGGGGCTTACCGAGGACGGGAGAGAGGTAAAAGAGGAATACGTAGCCATCCTATACCGAACGGCGGATGGCAGGTGCTACCTCAACGATGTGCCGGAGGATATCCTGTCTGCCGCGCCCTCCTATGCAGGGCGGATCGGTTACATTTGTGAATATGATGAATGAGCGGTTGACAGAACTG
>NZ_CAPDXS010000129.1:14941-15271 GCF_948601915.1 uncultured Acetatifactor sp.
TAGGATACAAGATTGTAGTCGTTTGAGGAGAGAAGAACATGGCGGAATTGGCATCCATGATGAATATTGGCAGGGAAATGGCAAAGAAGCTGGATTCCATTGGGATTGGCTCGGCGGAGGAGCTGATCCGTTCAGGCGCGGAACAGGCCTTTCTGAAATTGAAGGAAAGGTATCCGAATGTCTGTCTGGTGCATTTGTATGCCTTGGAAGGAGCGGTCTGCAATGTGGAGTTCAACAGCCTTCCCGAGAGCAGAAAAAAGGAACTGAAAGAGTTCAGCGATTTTCTGAAAAGATGAAAGCAGAGAGATGTAATCAAAAAATAATTTTCTG
>NZ_CAPDXS010000130.1:0-3714 GCF_948601915.1 uncultured Acetatifactor sp.
CCACGCCTTTTACGGACGCCTCCCGGGGGCTGCACAGCTCCACCGAAGCCCCCATTTTCCGAAGCTCCTCCACGATCCGGAACCGATTCTCGAAAATCGTCTCCCGGATACGGCTCACGCCCCTCCCTTTGGTCTCCACCGCCAGCACCACGGACTGGAGATCCGTGGGAAAGCCGGGGTAGGGGGCCGTGACCAGCTCTATGGCCGCGGGCCTGCCGGGGGCCTGTACGTAAATCCCCTCTTTCGAGGTGCACACCCGGGCGCCCATCTGCGCCGCGGCCTCCAGCACCGACTGCATCTCCTCCTCCGGGGCCTGCTCCAGGAGCACGCTCCCCCCTGTCCCGATGCAGCTTAACAGGTAGGTCCCGGCCACAATCCTGTCCGCCGGCACGGTGAAGTCCGTCCCGTACAGCCGTCTGCCGCCGTGAATCACCAGCCTGCCGCTCCCCACCCCCTCGATCCATGCGCCGCACTGCTGCAGGAATGCGCACAGGGCGGACACCTCCGGCTCCCGGGCCGCGCCCTCCAGCACCGTGTCCCCCTCTGCCATCACCCCTGCCAGGACGATGTTCTCGGTAGCCCCCACAGAAGGGAACGACAGACTGATAACCGCCCCGTGGAGCCTGTCAGAAAACGCCCTGATGCTGCCCTCTTCCTCTACGAACTCCACGCCCATCTGCTCCAGCGCGGACAGATGCATGTCTATGGGGCGTTCGCCGATGACGCATCCCCCCGGATGCTCCATGACCACCTCGCTGCATCTCCCGATCAGCGCCCCCAGCAGACAGAGGGAAGAGCGCATGCCCCGCACCGCCTCCCGGGGCATCTGGCATCTGCACACCTGGGACGAATCCACCGCAATGCCTGTCTCCTGCCAGTGGACGCCGCAGCCCAGGCTCTTCAGCAGGCTGACCATGGAATAGACGTCCGCTATCCTGGGACAGTTCCTGATGAGAGACTCCTCCCTCACAAGCAGCGTAGCCGCCAGAATGGGCAGCGAAGCATTTTTAGAACCTTGTACACGAACCTTTCCCTGCAGGGCCATGCCGCCCTGAATACGAATAGAATCCATTAAGCACCATCCGGTTTCTTTTATTGAATATTCTATCCTATGAGGGAAAGCCGGAAAATGTTACAATTCCTTCAATTGTATCCGCCTGGCCACGCTTAGGACCAGCCCGATCTCTATCAGCAGGAACATCACCGAGGAGCCCCCGTAGCTGATGAAGGGAAGGGAAATCCCGGTATTGGGGATGCTGTTGGTCACCACGGCGATGTTCAGGATGGCCTGGATGGCGATGTGCCCCATGACCCCCACCACCAGCATGGCTCCGAACAGGTCGGGAGCGTTGTTGGCGATCACCATCATCCGCCACAGCAGCATGATGAACATGATGATGACGGCCACGGCCCCGAACAGGCCAAGCTCCTCGCAGATGATGGAGAAGATCATGTCGTTCTGGGCCTCGGGCAGGAAGTTCAGCTTCTGCATGCTCTGGCCCAGCCCCTTGCCCCAGATGCCGCCGCTTCCGATGGCGTACAGGCCCTGCAGGGTCTGGAAGCCCGTGCCCGTGGCGTCGCTCTCCGGATTCAGCCAGGTGGCGATCCTTCCGAAACGGAAGTTCACCTCCTCCCCCTCAGCCGCGTTCTGGGTGGAGGACACGGCCAGGAACACGATCAGCACTGCCCCGATCAACACCAGGACGCCCATGATGACGAATTTCTTGTAGTCCGGGCTGGCCACGAATACCATCAGTACGGAAATCCCCATGATGATGATGGCGGAGCTCAAGTTCTTGGTGATCAGGTAGACCTCCAGCACCACGGGCATAGGCAGGAGGATCATGACGGCGAACCCCTTCATGGTGCGCACGCTTTTCCCCATCTTGCACACCATCACCGCCAGGAAGAGGATCAGGCACAGCTTCGCCACCTCCGCAGGCTGCAGGTTCAGGCCGATGCCGGGAATCTTGATCCACCGATAGGCCCCGTGGGACTCCACGCCCAGGCCCGGAATCTTCACCAGAGGCACCAGCGCCATGGCCACCACATATCCCAGCAGGGCGAAACGCTCCCAGAAATGGTAGGGGATGTTCGCCACGATGATCATCAGCACCATGCCGATGACGATGGCAATCAGCTGTTTCTTCATATAATATGTAGTGTCCTCGTAGCTCTGGAACGCCTCATAGGAGCTGGCCGAGTAGATCATCACCAGTCCGAAGCCCAGCAGGAACAGCACAATGAAAAGTAGGCTGTAGTCAAAAAAGTATTCCGACTGTTCCTTTCTCTTCCGTCTCGTTTTCGCCTGCGCCATCATCCACATCCCTCTCTATAGCCGATTCACGTATTCCTTGAAAAGCCGCCCCCGCTCCTCATAGTTCGGGAACATCCCCCAACTGGCGCAGGCCGGCGACAGGAGCACCGCGTCTCCGCTCTCCGCAAGCTGCGTGCACAGCTCCAGGCATTCCTGAAAGGTGTCCGCGAAGCGGATATTCCCGAATCCGTGCCTTCTGGCGCATTCCGCAATCATTTCCTTCGTCTGGCCGATCAGCACCAGCCATTTCACCTTGCCCTCAAAGCTCTCGATCCATTCGTCGTACCCGCTTCCCTTGTCATACCCGCCCCCAATCAGGACCGTTGGCTTGTGCATGGCCCGGATGCCCTGGATGGCTGCATCGGGATTGGTCCCCTTGGAATCGTTGTAATAGTCCACACCTGCCTTGGTGGCCACGAACTCGATGCGGTGCTCCACGGCCCGAAACTCCCGGACGGTGTCCAGAATCGTCCCCATGGGCACCCCCATGCCTTCCGCGATGGCAATAGCCGCCATGACATTCTCCACATTGCACAGGCCCACCAGCCTCATGTCCCGGTGGATGTCCAGCAGCTCCTGCCCCCGGCCGGACAGGGCCCTGAAAACCTTATCTCCCTTCAGGTAATAGCCGTCCTCCAGCTCCCGGGCGGAGGAAAACCACACCACCCTGGCGGGGCATCTGTCCCCGAAGCTCCTGGTGTATGCGTTCTCATAATTCAAGACACATATGTCGTCTTTCGTCTGCATGGCGGCGATGTGCTCCTTTGCCGCCACATAGGCCTCCATGGTGTGATGGCGGTTCAGGTGGTCCGGCGTGATGTTCAGGATCGCCGACACCGCAGGATGGAAGCTGTGGGTGGTCTCCAGCTGGAAGGAGCTGATCTCCCCCACAGTCACGGAGCCCTCCCCGGTCTTCCCGGACTCCGCCGTGTAGGGGTTGCCGATGTTGCCCACCACGAACACCTTCTCCCCGCCCAGGTGGGCCCTCATGATTTCCCCCACCAGGGTGGTGGTGGTAGTCTTGCCGTTGGTGCCCGTGATGGCGGCCACCCTGCCCTTCTCCTGCAGGAAGCCCAGCTCTATCTCCCCGATGACTTCTGCGCCGTTTTGGCGCAGACGGTCCACCAGCGGGATGTCCGTGGGCACCCCGGGGCTCAATACCAGGGTCTCCACCTGCCCCAGGATCTCCTCCGGCAGCTCTCCCGTCACGCAGGCCGCCTTGCTCCCCGCGGGAAGCAAAGCCCTGAGATCCTCCTGCGTCAGCTTCTCATTGCTGTCGTACAGCGTGACTTCTGCTCCCATGTATTCCAGACAGGCCACGGCGCTGATTCCGCTCAAGCCGGAACCTACTACCAGGCATTTTTCTCCTGCTCTCATTTTTTCTGTTCCTTTCCTGT
>NZ_CAPDXS010000130.1:3814-14973 GCF_948601915.1 uncultured Acetatifactor sp.
TTCAATACCGATTCCAGTTCTATACTGCAGACCGCCAGGATTTACAGTGGTGTCCTCCGGGAAATTATTTGGCTGGCGGTCTGCAGTCCGGTCGCAATGCAAATTTAACCGGTGCGCAGTATCTTTCAATACCGATTCCAGTTCTATACTGCAGACCGCCAGGATTTACAGTGGTGTCCCCCGGGAAATTACTTGGCTGGCGGTCTGCAGTCCGGTCGCAATGCAAATTTAACCGGTGCGCAGTATAATTCCGGTTCCGCTTCTGCCCCTCAGGGCACATTGCCTCCCCTGCCGCCTCACATTCCCCCCAGGGCCAGCAGGCACATCAGAGCCGTAATGATGGTGAACAGCGCCGTGATCCTGGTCTCCGACCATCCGCAGAGCTCGAAGTGGTGGTGCAGGGGCGCCATCCGGAATATCCGCTTTCCCCCGCTCAGCTTGAAATAGCCCACCTGCAGGATGACGGAGCACACCTCCACCAGATAGATGACGCCGATAATCGCTATGTACAGGGGCATCTGCAGCATATAGCCGCAGCCTGCCACGAACCCTCCCAGCGCCAGAGATCCCGTATCCCCCATGAACACCGCCGCCGGGTGGACGTTGAACAGCAGAAATCCCATCAGCGCCCCCGCCACGGCGCATGTCACCGGCTCTATCCCCGACGAGGTGCCGATGGCCACCACGGAGAAGAACACCGCCACCATCAGCGTGACGCTTCCCGCCAACCCGTCCAGCCCGTCCGTGAAGTTCGTCCCGTTGGCCGTCCCCAGGGTGACGAAGAACAGTATGGGGATGTTCCAGACGCCGAAGTCCAGATACCTGCCGGACAGGAAGGGGATCCGCATGGCAAGGCTCACATCCGTATAGCGGGTCAGATACCAGGCGAAGACCGCCGTGACCAGGAGCTGCCCCAGGAGCTTCTGCCAGGGCGTAAGCCCCATGGACCGTCTGCATACTACCTTTATGTAATCATCCATCAATCCCACCAGGCCGAATCCAGCCGTCAGCAGCAGGATCGGCGCTATCCTGGGGTAATCCTTCAGGAACAGCAGGGAGGTGGCCGTCACGCTGAACAGAATCAATATGCCTCCCATGGTGGGCGTGCCCATCTTCTTCAGATGTGCGGCAGGCCCGTCGCTCCTGACCATCTGGCCGCATTTGAGCCAGCGCAGGAACGGAATCAGCACCGGCCCCAAAACGGCGCTGGCAAAGAAGGAAATCATCACTGCTGTTATACTGCCCATCATCTCTCCCTCCCACAAATATCATTGTATGCCCAAATAGGGAAGAATATTCTCATAAAGCTGCCGGACAATCGGTGCCGCCACCTGACTGCCGTAGTACACCCCCTGTGGATTGTTCACGATGGCGATGGCGATCACCTGGGGATCCTCCGCCGGGGCGAAGCCGATGAAGGAAGCGATGTAGCGTCCGCTGCCCCTGGGAAGGGTCTGGCTGGTGGCGGTCTTGCCTCCGATGCGGAAGCCCTCCACCTGGCCGTTGGCGCCGCTCCCCTCCTTCACCACCATCTCCAGGATCTCCCGCATGGTGGCACTGGTCTCCTCGGACAGGATGCCCTCCGACACAGGGTACTCAAAGCGCTCCTGCACGTTCCCCCCGGCGTCCACGGTCTGTATGCCGAAATGGGGCGTGATCCGCCTGCCTCCGTTTATGATGGAGGAAACGGTAGTCAGAAGCTGTATGGGCGTAATCTGGAAGGACTGTCCGAAAGCCACGGTGGCAAGCTCCACATTGCCCATGTCCTCCTTCCTGTGCATGATGGTCCCGGCCTCTCCCGGGAGATCTATGCCTGTCATCTTCTTCAGGCCGAATTTCTCGAAATAGCTGTAGTAACCCTCCACCCCCAGCCGCAGCCCTACGGTGATCAGGGCCGGGTTGCAGGAATTCATCATGGTGTGGGTGAAATCCTGGCTGCCGTGGCCGGATCTCTTGTGGCAATGGATCCTCCTGTCGTCCACCGTGATGAAGCCTGGACAGCTGAAGCTGCTCTGGGGCGTCACCACACCGGCCTCAAGGCCCGCCGCCGCGGTGACGATCTTGAAGGTGGATCCCGGTTCGTATGTATCGTTGATGCAGCCGTTCCGCCAGATGCCGTTCAATATGTTCTGGGATTCCTCCTGGCTGATGTCGTCCGGCGTCCCCTCCGGCAGCTCGAAGGGATTGTTCAAATCGAATTCCGGCACATTCACGCAGGCGTAAATCTCCCCGTTCTGCGGATTCATCACCAGGACGGACACGCTATCCGCCTCCTTGGTGGCAAGGGCCTGTTCCGCAAGCTGGGTGGCGTAGGACTGGATGTTCCTGTCCAGGCTGATGCAGAGATCCAGACCGCTCACCGGTTCCCTGCGCCTCTCCCCCGCCGCCTCCACCTCGATGCCCTTGGCATCCGTCACTGTCAGGATCTCCCCTGGCTCCCCCTGCAGGTATTCATCGTAGACCACCTCCAGCCCGATGATCCCCTGGTTGTCGCCTCCGGTGAAGCCCAATACCTTGCTGGCCAGGTCGTCGTAAGGGTAATACCGCTTGTAGTCCTCATCCACCTTTACCCCGGCCAGGTCGTACTCCCGGATCCTGTCCCCCAGTTCCTTGTCCACATTGCTCTTGATGCGCTCCATGGCGGAATATTTCTCCACCCTTTTCCGCACATAGTCCTCGGACAGCTCCAGCTCTTTGGTCAGGATCTCGATGACCTCCTCCGGATCCTCCAGTTGGTTGTGGATGACGGATATGGTGCACACTGTCCTGTTGTCCGCCAGCACCGTGCCGTTGCGGTCAAGGATGCGGCCCCTGGCCGCCTTGATGCTGCGCTCCCTTTCATGGAGCTGGTCGGCCATAGCGGAATAGTGCTCCGCCTCCCATACGCACAGGTACACCAGCCTTCCGAGCAAGCCTGAGAAAATGCCGGTACAGACAAGGAAGATGGTCAGGATCTTCTTTCTGTGGAATATTTTATTGTTGTCTGTCAGCATGTATGCCTCATGGTAAGGTCTTACTATACTCTATTCCCGTCCCCATGAGGTTATGATAAGGTTTATTCCTCCATATTCGGATTCGTGGGAAGATTGGGGTTCACCGGTATGTCGGGATTCGGCACCGATTCGCCCTGGGTGGCGGGCGGTGCGCCGCCTTCGCCCTGGCCGCCTTCGCCGCCCTCTCCCTGGCTTCCGCCCTCGGGGCTCTGTCCGCTTCCCTGGGGATCGCCGCCTTCCCCACCGGCTCCCTCCCCGGCTCCGCCCTCGCCGCCTTCCGCGCCCTGACCGTCCTCAGCGCCCTCTCCGTCCTCCTGGCCTCCCTCGGGGGCCGACGGGGCGTACTGCCCGATAATGGACTGCTGCAGCGCGTCCAACTCCTGCTGCTCCTCCTCCGTGACCTCCTCGGTCATGAAGATGTTCAGATAGGGAAGAGCCTCGGTGAGGATGTTGCGCACGATCTTCGTGGCATACCTGGCATTGCCCTGCTTGTCGGAATTGGGCCTGTCCACCACCACGTAGATCGCCACCTGGGGATCGTCCGCCGGGGCATAGCCGATGAAGGACACCACATGCTCCGTCTCGGAGCGCTTGTGGGTGTTCGGGTCTATGGTCTCCGCCGTCCCGGTCTTGCCCCCTATCATGTAGCCCGCCGGCCTGGCCGTCTTGCCGGTGCCGTATTCCACTACAGCTCTGCAATACTGCCTGATCAGCTCGGAGGTGGATTCGGATATGGTCTGCTTCAGGACTCTGGGCTCGATGTTCTGCACCGTAGCGCCGTTCACATTGGTGATCTTGTTCACCACATGGGGCTCATAGTAGTAGCCGCCGTTGATCAGGGAGCAGAACCCCGCGATCATCTCGATCATGGTCACATTGAAGTTCTGGCCGAAGCTGTTGGTGGCCAGGTCCGTAGGCCCCATATTGTCCGCCACATAGACCAGGCTGGCGGTTCTGGCCTCCCCCGCCAGGTCGATATTGGTCTTCAGGCCGATGTTGAAGATCTGCTGGAACTCGCAGAACTCGTCCTTCCCCAGGGCCTGGGCGATCTTCATCATGGACACGTTGCAGGAGTTGGCCACCGCCTGTTCCAGGGTCAGCCACCCTTCCGGGCCGTTGTGGCACTTGATGTCGTAGTCGCCGATTTCCATGACACCGTTGCACTCCAGATTCAGATCCGGTGCTATCACGCCGTCCTCCAGGGCGGCTGCCACCGTAAAGGGCTTGGCGGTGGAGCCCGGCTCGTAGGTGCCTGTGATGCAATAATTCTGCCACAGGTAGTTCAGGTTCACGTACAGCTGCTCCTCGCTCAGGCCATTCACCACCTCCTGGGTGATGATGGTGTCCGTCTTCCTGATCTCCGTGTACCCGGCCGCATTGGTCACTTCCTCCAGCAGCCTGGTGCCCAGAAGGCTGTCCGTGTTCCGCACATCGTTCAGGTCATAGGGGGGATAGCTGGCCATGGCCAGGACTTCCCCTGTATTCACGTTCATCATGACGCAGCCCGTGTTCTCCGCGCCGTTTCCCGATGTAAAGGAGTCCTTCTGCTCATCGTCGAACTGCTTTAAGTATTTCTCCACGATCATCTGCAGGTTGGCATCGATGGTGGTATGGAGATCATAGCCGTCCACCGCGGATTTCACGGTGCGCTCCAGGTTCAGGTCGTCGTTCAGATAGCCGTACTCCCTGCCGTCGATTCCATTTAAGATATCATTGTAGTATTCCTCCAGCCCGTATTTTCCCACATTGTCCCTGCCGGAAAATCCTATAACGTCCGCCGCCAGGGAATTGTAAGGGTAGATCCGCCGGTACTCCTCCTCGAACCAGACCCCCTGTATATTGGAATCCGCGCTCTGGGCCTCCTGGAACCCGCTGATCTCCTCGTAGGTCAACTGCCTCAGCGGCACATACCAGGATGAGCTCTTGTTCTTCGTGACGTGCTCTCTGACCTCGCCCATGTCCAGGTCGAAATTCTCGCCCAGGGCCTTCAGAGTAGGCTCCAGATACTGGGACTTGTAGTTCATCACCTTGGCGTCTATGACCAGGTTGTACACCTTCTCGCTGGTGGCCAGCCTGGTCCCCTTCACATCCAGGATATTCCCCCGCCTGTAGGGAATGGCGGTGGAGGTATACTGCTGCTGGGAGAGCACCTGCTTCTGGTAGTCCGTCTCGTTTTCCCTTGTGATCCACACCAGCCGGACTGCCAGGCCAATGAACATGGCCAGCAGCAGGATGAACAGAACCACCAGCTTTTTCTGCATTTTGATTGAAAATTTCTTGACTTTCCTGTTGGCCATCTTCACCCTCTATTTGCCGCTTCCGGTCACCCGGCGCATGTAATCGCCTTCCTGATTCTCGTATTCCACGATCTGGCCTTCCTCCGCATAGCCCATGCCCAGCTCCCCGATGGCCACCCGCTTGATTTCCTCCAGGTCGATGCCGCTGATGATTCGGTTATACTCCTCGTCATTGGAGAGCTTCAGGCCGTTGAGCTCGCTCTCCATGTCGGCCACGGTCTTGGTCAGGGTGGTCAGATCCGACTGCAGTTGGATATAGTTCACCAGAATGAAGGCCGCCGCGCACAGAGCCGCCGCCAGGAACATGACGTAGCCCGCGCTCATATGCCTGGCCTTCTCCCGGTTCTTGCGTATTTCCGGATGGAGCTTTCGCTCCGGCGCCTGCTCCCACTGCTCCTGTATATCGAATTTCCTCGCTGTATTTCCATGGATGTACCCGCCGCGGTTCCCTCCCCGGTACGCCCTCCTGTCCTCCTCATATGCGTTCTGCCGATAACTCCTTCTATTCTGGCCCATATCAATACCCGCTTTCTTTGTCTTGATTTCATGCTCCCCGGATATCTGTAAATCCGCTTCATCTATCACGTTTTTTCGAATACCCGCAGCTTCGCGCTCTTTGAGCGGCTGTTCTGCGCAAGCTCTTCCTCTCCGGGCAGAATGGGCTTCTTTGTCACCACGGTGCCCTTCGATACCTTTCCGCACACGCACACCGGAAATTCCGGCGGACAGGTGCAGGGATTCTCGTTTTTCCGGAAAGCCGCCTTCACCAGGCGGTCCTCCAGGGAATGGAAGGTGATGACACACAGCCTCCCGCCCGGATTCAGTATATCGATGAAATCATCCAGCGAGTCCCGGAGCACTTCCAGCTCCCTGTTGCACTCAATCCGTATGGCCTGGAAGGTCTGCCTGGAGGGATGGCCGTCGCGGCGCATCCTGGCCGGAACTGCCCCCCGGATAATCTCATTTAATTCAAAAGTAGTCTCGATGGGCTTCTCCTGCCTGGCTCTGGCAATGTGCTTCGCGATAGCTTTCGCGAAACGGTCCTCCCCATAATCCCTGATGATGCGGCAGAGGTCGCTCTCCGGATACCCGTTCACGATATCCCTGGCTGTCAGCGTCTGTCTGCGGTCCATGCGCATGTCCAGCGCAGCGTCGAAGCGGTAGGAAAAGCCCCTTTCCTGATTGTCGAACTGGTAGGAGGATACGCCGAGGTCGATTACGATGCCGTCCACACCTTTCACGCCCTCCGCGGAGAGCGCGGCCCGCATGTTGCAGTAATTGTCCCGCAGAAGGGTGGCCCTGTCCCCGAAGGCAGCCAGCCGCTCCTTCGCCGCCGCCATGGCCTCGCCGTCCTGGTCGATGCCGTAGAGATGGCCGCCTCTAAGCCGGCTGCACACCTCCAGGGCATGTCCGCCGCCCCCTAAGGTGCCGTCCACGTAGATGCCATCCGGCTTGATATGAAGCTGTTCGATGGTCTCCCTCAAGAGCACGGAGTAATGCCGAAATTCCATGGATGCCCCTCTTTCCTAAATGGTCAGCCCAAGGTTCATCACCCCCTTGGATATCGCGTTGATGTCTATGGAGTCATTGTTGGCCTGCCATCTCTCCAGGCTCCAGATTTCGATGCGGCCTCCCATGCCGGCCAGCACCACATCCTTCTCCAGCCCCGCGAAATCCCGCAGATCCTGGGGCATCAGGATACGGCCCTGCTTGTCCACAGTCACGGGCTGAGCCCCCGACAGGAAGAACCTGGCGAACTGCCTGGCCTCCTCGCTCATCAGGGGCAAGGATGCCAGCTTCCCCTCGAAGACCTTCCAGTCGTCGTTGGCATACACATAGAGACAGCCGTCCATCCCTTTCGATACCACGAATTCATCCCCCAGGACCTCCCGGTATTTCGAGGGAATGCTCAGCCTGCCCTTGGGGTCGATCGTATGATTGTATTTGCCCATGAACATTCCAATCACCACCCGCCAACGCCGGAACCGCTACCGAATCCTCGCATTCCGACCCCTTTTTGGACTTTCATCCCACTTTATGGGTTTTCATGCCACACTCATCCCACTACCCTATTGATTTTAATATACAATCAGGCATTTGACAAGACGAAAGTTTGTGCGATTGGGGACTGCATAAAATCCTGTGAGGAGAAAAAAGAAGAACTTTGTCGATGCGGGTACAAGATATTGTGTGTTTCAAGGATTCTTTTCCCAGATATAGTTCTTGGGTCAAGTCGAATTTTTTGGAAATTTTATAGAGGTCTTCTTGAACTGCATAAAACAAAAGGATGCGGTACATGGCTGTATCGCATCCCACAATAATCCGTATAGGAATCCTTTTGCCGGATTCCGGGCATGTCCCTCCGGGCCATGCCCATGGCCAAAACTTACGCGCCAAAGCAGCCGGCATACGCCCCAATGGGCGGCCTGCCATGAAGCGCCACATAATCATCCGAAAGGCTTCCTCACTGCTTCTTCTCCACTTCCGCTCTCTTTTTCCGCCTCACGATGATGTCAACCGCCACCGCGAAGATCAGCATCAGGAGGGCCAGCACCTGGGACACGGGGACCTGTGTGCCCGGAATGAAGAGCGTGTCGGTGCGGATGCCCTCGATGATGAACCGCCCCAGCCCGTAGCCGCCCAGGTACAGCAGGCAGATTTCCCCGTCGAAGCGCTTATGCTTCCTGAAGCAGAGCAGCAGCACCAGCACCAGCAGATTCCAGGCGCTTTCATACAGGAAAGTGGGGTGGACATTGATATAATTGGCCCCCTCCGGGATATGGGCCGCTATGTTCTCGGAGATGTCCCTGGCCCGCACCGCCTCGATGGGAAGCTGCATGGAAAAAAGGCCGTCATAGTATTCCCCGAAGACCTCCCGGTTCATGAAGTTTCCCCAGCGGCCGATGGCCTGCCCCAGAATCAGTCCCGGCATGCAGGTGTCGCCCATCAACAGGGGGCTCTTCTTTTTGATCCTTCCGTAGACGAACAGGGTGATGAACGCGGCGATCACCGCCCCATAGATGGCCATGCCGCCGTTCCTGGTGTTGAAGACGCTCAGCAGATTGTCCTTGTAATAATCCCAGGCGAACACCACATAATAGATGCGCGCCCCGATGATGGAGAAGACCACCGCATAAATGGCAAAATCCCAGTAGTCATCCGGATTCTGCCCTGTCACCTTGGCCATGTGTGCCGCCATGAGGATGCCCGCCAGCACGCCCATGCCGATGATCAGGCCGTAGAAGGCAATGCTGAAGCCAAAGATGCTGAAGGACTTGGGCACGTCCCTCAGATAGATTCCCAGGTTCGGAAATGCAATATCGCCAACATTCATACTTTTATTCCTTTCTCACACCGGCTCCCCTCCGCCCGGGGAAGAGCGCCCTGCACTCTCCCGGCTGTCTGGAAGCCCTTTATGCACTATACGTTGAAGCGGAACAGGATGACATCTCCGTCTTTCACCACATAGTCCTTGCCCTCTATGCCCACCAGCCCCTTCTCACGGGCGGCAGACAGGGAGCCCTGCTCCAGGAGGTCTCGGTAGTTCACCACTTCCGCCTTGATGAAGCCTCTCTCGAAGTCGGAGTGGATCTTCCCTGCGGCCTGGGGGGCTTTGGTGCCAATCTTGATGGTCCATGCTCTGGTCTCGTCCTCCCCCGCGGTGAGGAAGCTCATCAGCCCCAGGATATGGTAGCTGGCCCTGATCAGCTTCTCCAGACCCGATTCAGAAAGGCCCAGCTCCTCTAAGAACATGGTCTTCTCGTCCTCGTCCAGCTCGGATATCTCCTGCTCGATCTGGGCGCAGATGACGAAGACCTCGCTGTCCTCCTGCCCGGCGAATTTCCGCACCTGTGCTACCTTCTCGTTGGAAGCGCCGTCGTCGGCCAGATCCTCCTCCGCCACATTGGCGGCATAGATGACAGGCTTGTAGGTCAGCAGATTGTATTCCCGGAGCATCGCCCGCTCATCCTCGTCATCCGCCTCCATGGTCTTGGCAGGCTTCCCGCTCTCCAGATGCTCCTTGATCCGCTCCAGCAATGCCAGCTCTTTGGCGCAGGTCTTGTCCATCCTGGCCGCCTTGGAGACCTTGGACAGCCTCCGCTCCAGCACCTCCAGGTCGGAGAAAATCAGCTCCAGATTGATCGTCTCGATGTCCCGGAGGGGATCGACGCTGCCGTCCACATGGATTACATTCGTGTCTTCAAAGCATCTGACCACATGGACGATGGCGTCCACCTCCCGGATATTGCTCAGGAACTGGTTGCCCAGGCCCTCCCCCTTGGAGGCCCCCTTCACCAGGCCGGCGATGTCCACGAATTCTATCACCGCTGGGGTGACCTTCTTCGACTGGTACATGTCCCCCAGGAGCTTCAGCCTCTCGTCCGGCACGGCCACGATTCCGATATTGGGGTCGATGGTGCAGAAGGGGTAATTGGCGGATTCCGCGCCCGCTTTGGTCAGTGAATTGAACAGTGTGCTCTTTCCTACATTCGGTAGGCCGACTATGCCTAATTTCATATTCTGATATCCCTGTCCGAAAATCCCTTGTCTATTATGGGTTTTCGCCTTTCTCCATATTTTGCTACACAATCTACTACACAACTTTCAGGGCACTTTCGATTCTTTCCACCTCTTTTGCCCTCTCGTCCTCGGTCACATGGACGTACAGGTTCATCGTAATGCCAACGTTTGAATGGCCCAGAATCACCTGTAAGGTCTTGGGACGCATCCCGCCCTCAATACACCTGGTTGCCATCGTGTGCCTTAAGACATGCATGGAAAAACGTGGTATGCCGGCCTTGTCGCATAGCTTGAACAACGTGGTGTCATAAGCGGAATTCTTTGTCGGTTCGCCTTTCCTGCACAGGAACACAAACTCCGAAAACTGCATATTGACCACTTTTGCTTCTTTAAGCTTCTCTTTCTGCCTTTTCAAGATGGAGATTGCCTCTTCTGTCAAAGGTACGTCCCGATAGCCTGCTTTGCTCTTCGGTTCCCCAATCCGCCATTCGCCGACATTGTGCCTGTATTCCATGCTCCTCTGTATGTGCAGGACGCGCTTTTCCCAGTCGATGTCTGACCATTTCAAGCCTATCATCTCGCCTGTCCGCAATCCTGTCTGCAATACGAAAGCATACTGGTTGTAGTTGCTGCTATCTTTTGCGGCTTCAAGAAATTTCCTTTGCTCGTCAACAGTTAACGCCCTGACGTTCTTAGGCTCTTCCCCAATGTTGTACTTAACGGCTTTCGTTACTGGATTCTTATATATCACATCATTTTCAACAGCGTCAGCGAACATACAGTACAATGTGATTCTTGTCTGATATATGGTGGACGTTTTATAATCATCCTTCATCTGGTTCAAGACATGCTGACAATGCATCGGCTTTACCTCGGACAGCAACATGCTCCCGATACACCTCTTTACATTATGTTCGAACCGTTCTTTATAATTCCTTATCGTATTTGGCCTTATGCTGTCGCCTTTGATGTTCTCAATCCAGTAATTGAACCATGCCGTCACCGTCATGTCTCCAGATGCATTGATCCCGCCATGTTCATCCTTAAACCTTGCATCTGCATACCATTTACGGCATTCCTGTAGCTTTGGGAAATACCTCTGAACCGTTTTCCCTGTTCTTCTGCTTACGAATCTGGCTGTATACAGACCATCCTTTCTTTGACAGATTCCGACTCCTAGCTCTTTTCCTTTTAAGTCTTTGCCCATGGAACCAACTCCTTTCTGCTATGGCCTAACGAAAAGAGTTTGATACAATTTAATATTATACCATACCGCAGCCGCTGGCTGCAATCAAATTTAAAAAGAATCTTCAATAAGTCTTTTGGGGTCTTTTGGCAAAGCCTAGAA
>NZ_CAPDXS010000131.1:0-14953 GCF_948601915.1 uncultured Acetatifactor sp.
AGCCCCCGGTAAGTCTCGTCATAGTTGGTGGTCGCCACACTGATGACCGCCTGCTGGAGCCCGTCCCGCACCCCTTGGGCAATGATCATCAGACGGAAAAACTCCGACATGGCGCAGACCAGGAACAGAAGCCCCAGGATAAGGGCAATGATGGTCGGAGTGGAATTACCGCTTTTATCTCTGGCAAGGGCTTTTCCATGGGAAAACATAGCCCTGCCCCTGAATCCCTTTCTCCTGCCACCCTCTTCCTTTCCCCCATGCAAAAAATTCCCTGATTGGTTTTTCTTCAAGTTCCATCACCCCCGTCACTTATAATAGACTTCCGATTTGCCGGATGCCTTTGCCCGTATCTGGATGGGAAAGGAACCGAAGAAAAAGAACCCGATATCTACGGTGTCCGTCAGCGTCACGGAAATATTGCCGTTCAGCTGCACCCGGCTCCCGCTGAAATAGTCACAGTCCCATTCAATCTGCGGGTTCAGGCCGGTCTGCCGGCGCATGATGCTGATGCGGGATGACACGTTCGTCCCCCCGGCCATCTCCGCCTCCCGGACAATCTCCGCCGCAAAAAGGTCAAGCTGCTGTTTTGTGGTAAAGACAGGGAAGAGGCTTACTGCCAGCGCCACCACCAGCATCAGGCACAGGATGCCGATGGCAACATCTATGTAGCCCTCTCCCTGTTTCGATTTCAAAATCCTCTTAAGCACAGTTTCACCTCCTGTCCCTGTCTGCCCTTTCCGGCCATCCTGTCAGCCAGAGAAGAGTATTCTGCTTTAAAATCGTCATGTTCCACTCCTTCAGAAGATCCCCGACATGGTGCCGAGAATCTGATACCCCATCACCCCCATGTACAGCAGGAGCATACAGCCCAACAGCAGGAAAGAATACCTCCGTATCTTCGGCGGCCGCTCCATTGCCAGCTTTTTCAGCCGCTGCAGCTCCAGCTGCTTCATGTCATGGCTGAGCATCCGGAAAAACGCCACTCCGTCATCGCCGCGCAGGACACCAATCAGTCCCCGGACCACATCACTAAGCTGTGCACTGGACACTCTGGCTTCAAACCTGGTCAATGCCCCCTCAAAGTTCCCGGTCCGCATATCCGCCACCGTGATAGCAAGTTCATTCTTCAAAGCTGCCCCTGCATTCTTCTGGTAAGTCTCCAGCATGGAAAGCACATCCCGGCTGGCCTGCAGTTCCTGGGTCAGCGTTGCCACGAACCGGGGCAGCTCGTACTCGATCTCCTCCCTCCTGGCCGTGATCTTCTTTTCCGCCTTATTGCTCTCGGAAAAATAAATCCCGATACCGGCGACAACAAAAGCTGGGGAGATGACGGGAACGATAAACAGGCAGGGGATGACACCCAAAAGCACCAGCCCGGCCTTCACCATGGCAAGGGAGACATACTGCTCCGCCGTCAAAGGAATCTCTGCCGATTTCAGCGTGGCGGTCAGCTTCCTCCTCTTGTAACCATCCATAGGCAGCACCTTTGCCAGCTTGGAGGCCAGTTCCATCAACACGGCATCGGAATTTTTCGCCTGTTTTCTGTTCTTCTTCACGGTATTCAATACCGCCTTTGTAGCCCGGTAGGTGGGCACATGGAATACTGCCGCCAGAACCAGGTACAGCCCCATGACAAAAAACAGGGCAAAGAAAAGCAAGATTAGATTGTGCATCCCTCCACCCCCTACCGTTTGTACTCAATAGGCCGTGTATGCCTTGCCACCGCCGCCACGGAAACGAAGATCACCCCGCCGCAGACTGCCAACAGGATCTTCCCGAACTCCGTAAACATCAGTGTGTGATACCATTCCTTATTGAGAAAATACATCAGCGGGATGCTGCCCAGAAGCAGGACCACCATGGTGATGTACTCCTTTACCGGCTCCATCAGCAGCAAATCCAGCTCCGCAGACACCACCCGCATGTCGGACAGCTTCGCCACAATGGGCGGCAGGGTGGACTTTAAGTTGTAATCGTCCTGGCAGGCGATCACGGCATCCACCCATTCATGGAACACCCCGTTGTCAATCCCCGGCTTTATCTGCTCCAAAGCCTCTTTTAAGTTGGAGTTGATAAGTTTAGCCTGCAGGAGAAAACTACGGAACACCTCTGCCACAGGCGGATTCAAATAGGGCTGGTTCTCCTCTATGGCGCGGATGATGGTATTCTTTCCCCGCAGATAGCTGGTGGTGATGATGGAAAGGGCCGTTTCCAGTTCCGTGTTGATCTGCTTCTTATGCCGCCCTGCCGTAAACTTCACATAGTAAAAGGGGAGCAGGGCAAGGCCGGCCGCCAGTACCGGCACCATATAGGTGTTCTTCATGGTGAGCGCCATGAGGACGCCCACCACGAACAGAAGCATGGACAGGACGCAGAGCATGGAGAACATGCCGCCCTTGCCTGTCACCCGCAGGACTTCCTTTGTTTCCAGAAATAAGAGTTTCAGTCCTCTGGGCTGCCTGCTCTTCCGGCTCTGTTCAATCCGGCTTTTCATGGACTGCTTTTTCGGCTTTACAAATGCCGCCAGTCCCTCCAGAAAAGAAAAAGGCGATAACCGGAGCATGAGAAAACACCCCGTCACCGCCAGTAAAAATGCTATCATCACAAGTGTCGTCAATCGTTGGTTCCCTCCTTTTCGCTGTCATAGATTCTGTATCAATGTTTTTTCGGTTCCCATTTTCTTACAGGGCCCCTCCGGCACTCTTCCCTAACGCCCCTATCGTCTCCTGACCATAGTAAGCCCTGCCCCTTTCCCCTTTTTGTCAGTGGGCCATTATACATATACACCCCTGTAATTGCCGGTAAAAGCTTCTTTCTGGAGCTATGTGCCTTTAGGCTGCCCACCATGCCGCGCCTCCGCGATCCTCCTTACCGCCGTTTCATAATACCTCGGATTGATCTCCGCACCCAGATACCTCCTGCCTGTGGATGCCGCCGCAAGCGCGGTGCTCCCAGTCCCCATGAACCCGTCAAACACCAGCTCCCCCGGATGGCTGGATATCTGGACCAGCCATGAAAGGAACTCCACGTTCTTGACAGTGGGGTGGTATATCCCGTTCTGCTTCTGCCATGCGGAGTTATAGGTCGCCTTGGGATATTCCGGGCCGAACCAGCAGGCGTTGAACCTCGTCTTGTACCTCCTGCCCGGCCCCTCCCCTGCATGGATCCTGTCCCCCGCCCTTTTCCTGTTGGGCAGCAATGCCGTGTGGTTGAAGACCCTCCGCCCTTTCTGGCAGAAGATGACCCATTCGGCATTATTGGCATAGCTGCCTTTCAGGTCTCCAATCCCCCCTATCGTCCCTTTCTCCACCACCATGCAGTTCTTTATAGTGAACCCCGCCTGCCGCAGGCACTCATAATGGTATGGGTAGCAGTCGAACCGGGTAAAGAAATATGCATGGGAGTTGTCCCTCAGGATACGGTAGCTCTCCCGTGCAAGAAGCCCATAGTCCATCCCTCCGTCACCGTCAAGCACCTGATGCCTTGTCCGGGTGAAATGGTTCTGATAGGAAATCCCATATGGAGGGTCCGAAAGTATCATCGACACATAGCCGTCCGGTATCTGTGGGAACAGGTCCATGCAGTCCATGCAGAAGATCCGGTCTGACAGTCCTGCCCTGCCCTCCATCCCCTCCCCAAATGTCCCTGACAATAATAAGCCCCTCTCCTTTCCCTGCCCTGACAACGGACAGCCATACAGGCACTGGCCCCCAACAGGATGCGGCCACATGGCTCCTCCCGTGCGGCCACCATGCCGCAGCCTTTCACCTCTCCAGTGCCCCCATCTCTTCCACAAAATCCTCATGTCCCTTATAAATAACCTTCGTGTCGGAGACTTCATGCAGCTCCTCCACCATATCCCGGTGGCTCTCCGGCAGGACCTCCCCGGCAATCTCTTTCAGCACATCCTCCAGATATCCCAGAAACCCCCAGCAGCTGTCCGTTTCTTCGCCGTTCTCATACAGGCGGTATCCATAGCACTGACCGGACAGGTAATAATCATAATCCTGCACTTCCGAACAAAGCGTCTGTCTGGCCTTTTCCACGTTCTCTGCTGACACGCTGCCATACTCCGCACGGATTTCCGAAGCCGTGGCATAAATCCACCCTACAAGCCCGGAACCCCGCTCCGCATACCCGGCTCTGCCCGCAGAGGAACTCACCGACATCCGCAGGCTGGAACCGTCATATAAATCCAGAGGTAATATCACATTCTCCGCACTTGCGATTTTCACTAAATCTCCGTCCGTCATGGCTTCCACCAGCCTGTCCGCCACATCCCTGGTATTATCCTCCAGCCGGCCTTCCACAAAATCCTCCTGATACCATTTCTTAGAGTGGCCGTCATAACATTCTATGGACCAGCCATGGGCTGACTTATCGTAGGAAAGGCGGATGCTTTCCGATTTTCCAAAACGGGCATACCGGATAATGGCATACTCCGATGCTGTCCTTTTTACAAGGTTCATCAGAAAATCGTTAGGTATTTCAAAACGGTTCTCATCCCCCAGGTTATACCGCCTGTGCCAGCACATCATATGGCCGAAATTATCATAGTCCTCACGGGGGTTCAATGGCTCATCATCATACATGACCTGTAATAAATAGGGCTGTTTCAGTGCAACAAGGCTCAATCCCACCACCTCCTGCCTAAATGCCGAAAAGCTGCTGCTGTGTCTTAAAGGACATCCCATTCTCCCGCAGCCGTTTCAGAAGCCCCTCGGACGGCGGCTCCACCTTCTCATAGTGTCCGATAATCTTTGCCTTGCCCTCCACAATTCGGTTGTCCGTGATATTGAACCGATACAGGGTGCGCATTCTCTGCCTGCTCTCACCGGGTCGGGTGCTGTCCGGCAGGTATTCGCACTCGGAAATCTCCATGAGCCTGCGGCTGTTGTCCTCCAGCTTCTTCGCAAAGGCCACAATGGGGAAGGCTTTGGTGGCAAGCCCCATCAGGGTGGAATCGTCCATGTCATAGGACTGCTTGCACAGCGTCACCATCCGGTAATAGGTATCCGCACAGGAATTGGCATGGATAGTGGTGATGACGGAATGACCGGTGTTGGCCGCATTGATGGCCTGCATGCTCTCGGCGCCCTTCATTTCCGCCACCGCCACACAGTCCGGGTTGATGGTCAGGGTGGTCTCCAACAGCTTCACTAGGGTGATGTTCTGCTTGGGGTCATCGGAGAACCGGGTCACAAGATGGACCACGTTGTTCAGCACGTTCCCCGCTTCATCCTCTGCGGTCAGGTCAAACTCCCGACAGCCCTGCTCCAGCGTGACAATCCGCTTGTTGTAGGGAACCTGCCCCAGAATCCAGCTCATCAGCGTAGTCTTTCCGCTGGACGTGGCGCCGGTGATGCACATGGATACCCCGTGACAGTAACAGGCCGCCAGCAAGTCCAGCATCTCCGCCGTTGCCGTCCCATAGTTCACAAACTGCTGTTTTGTCAGCTTCCGGGGATTGACGATACGGATGGATGCGGACAGCCCCTTATCCCTGTCGATTACCCCGTCCCCCATCACCGTAATGCGGATTTTATTGGAGAGATGCCCCACCACGATGGTCTGGGCGCTGTCAAAAATCATGCCGGATTTGTGGAGCATCCGCCTTATCACATCAACAGCATGCTGGGGAGAATTGAAATGCTCCTTACAGGGCAGAATCTCCCCGTTGGAATAGGTGACTTTTACATCCTTCCACTGGTTGATGTTGATTTCCTCCACATCATCCCGGTAAAGGTACTTGGTCAGAAAGGAAAAGCCGGTCATCTCCCCGTAAATCAGTTCGCATAATTCCTCCTGCTCCGTGTCCTCCACTCCCAGGTGGTTATTTTCCAGATATTTCTGGATGTAAGACTTTACAAGCAACTGATTTTTGTTGCTTTGGTCGCGGCTCTCGTCCGGTTCGTCTTTCAGGGTAGAAGCATAGTTTTTTGTGATATGTTCCTGCACTTCCTTTAAGACTTCCGGAAACGGGCGCAGGCGGATTTCTCCGCCCAACATCCCCGCATAGCCATGAATGTCAAATGTTTCCTGCAATCAGGTTCCCCCTTTCATTTTTTACTTTCTCCATCCGCGGCAGAATCATCTCCTTTACATAGACGGGGTTGATTTCCGCCGCAATAAAATCCCTTCCGTTCTTCATGCAGGAAATGATTTCCGTACCTGAACCGGCAAAAGGTATCAGTACCAAATCGCCAGGGGAGCTGCTGGCCAGCACAATCCTGTCCGACAGCTTCTCCGGTTTCTGGGTCGGATGCCCTGTGGCCTCCCGGTAATTCGGCTTCACCCTTGAACATTCCCAGACATCCCCGCAGGTTTTCCCTTTTGGGTTTTTCCGCTTATCCTTTTCACCCCCGGCATGGTAGGGGATGCGGATGCTGTCATGCCTGATTTCATGTAAGGGATTGCTGTAAAACCAGAGAAATTCACTTTCATGCCGGTAAGTGGACTTCCCCGGCCGTCCCGTGGCATAATTCCAGACAATCAGGTTCCTCTTTATCCAGCCAAACCGCTCTAAGACCAAAACCGAAAGCTTATCAAGCATCTGGCAGCTCCCCCAGCAGTAAAAAGCGCCGGTAGGTTTCAGAACCCTGTAACACTGCGACACCCATCCCATGCACCATTCCAGATATTCCGATTCTGTCCGGAACACAAAGTCAAACCCGCCCTTCATACGGAAATACGGCGGATCTGCAATGACCAGATCTATGCCTGCATCCGGAAGGCTTCTCATAACTTCCATACAGTCCGCTTCATAAACCTGATTTCTTTTTATCTCCATTCATTTCCTTTCCTCCATCCGGCTGCCTGTCTCCCACATCAAAACTCGCCCCGGTTCCTTGCGAACGGCACTTTAAAACCGCCTTTTCCGCTCTTCTCCCTGTGCTTTTCCCTTCCTGCCGTGGGCGCTTTCTCCGGCCTGTCCGGTACGGCTCTCTTCACATCTGCCATTGTCTTTCCTGTCTGGCGGGCCGGCGCCACCTGGAAGTCAAACACGTCCAGCAGGATGCGGTTAATCTCCGCTTGATATACGGTGCTTTCCTGGGAGAACATCGGCTCAAACAGCGCCATCTCATTGTCCTGCTGTTCCAGTTCCGCCGTGTAGGGCAGCATGTAGTCCACTCCCCCGTACTGGCCGGAAACGGATTCCCAGTCCTGCCCCACTTTCAGGTTCCCCATTGCCGTCACCTGCCTGTCCTTCCGGTAGCGGCTGTCCGCCAGCATGGGGGAATGGGTCTGGAACCAGGAAATTCCTTTCAGATTAGCCGTCCCCATTTTCAGCACCCTGTCCGCCGTCTCAATGGCCACAAAGGTTGCCGGGTCTGCTTCAAAGATGGTGGTGCCGTCTATAATGACATAATCTGCCAGATACCGCAGGGACACAAACAGTTCCAGCGCCTTGTCCCGTGTTACTTTCGGATAGTTCATCAGGCTTTCCCCTGTTTTGTACCCCAGCAGGCTGATGTATTCGCTTCCCGGCGCAGGGACGCAGGCATTCAGGATGTTGCCCTGTGTCAGCCCCGGTTCCGTCAGCAGGGAACCCAGGGAAGTGTCATGCAATGTTCCTGCCGGGAGCAATGCAGGGATTACGGGCGTAAACGGGTCGCAGAGAACCAGAATCACGTTCTTTCTTCTGGCCGCAAGGGTGCGGGCCAGCTTCACCGCAGTGGTGGTCTTTCCACTCCCCGGACTCCCCATGATGGTCAGCATTTTGTCCTGTTCCATATGGATACCCCCTTATCCGTTTCAGTACGCATATCAATCAATATCTTCAAACCTTCCCGCCTCCTATTCCTGGCTACCTGTATCATCAGCCTTGTCGGCGGCCTCTTCTGACTGTCCTGCTTTTTCCGCTTCTGCCCCGGACGGTTTCTTTTCCCCATCTTCGGAACCGCTTTCCCCGCCATCTTCTTCCCCGGTATTTTCATCATCTGCAGGTTTTTCTCCTTCTGCGCCTTCCTCTCCTTCCGTTTCCTCCGGCTCTTCCGTATATAGTTCCTCCAGCACTCTGGCCTGTTCCTCCAGGAACTTGTCTGCGTTCTCACGGTTCCCACGGTACACAAGGGCTGCATGGATGCTCCCCTCCTGTTCCAGTTCCGCAAGGAGTCTAGCCTGCTCGGGAGTTACAAGGACGGTGATAGTGGATGCCAGCCCCGCATCGTCCTTTTCCTCCTGCATATCGCTGTCTGTGCCGTCACTTAAGGTGGTGGCGATAATCTCCACATACTGTAATTCTGCAGGGATAAGGGTCTCCCGCAGGTCTCCCACGTCACTGGCAATCAGGGAAACGATGTCCCCCCGCTCCAGCTTGCCGGACAGCCCTGCCGCAAAGCTTTTGATAGTGATGGATATGGCGCGGTTCGTCCCGTCCAGGCCGGTAAGGTACTCATTTTTCAGCTGGGGCGTGTCTGACAGCTTACTGGCAAGTATATAGTCCCCTTTGTAAAGGTCAGTGTTGGCATACCTGCCCACCACATCCTCCACCCGGTACACTACGTTGGGGGGCAGGTTATAGCCGCCCACCTCCACGCTTGTCACCATCTTTGCCGTGATTTGGTCTCCCTCCTTAATCTCCGCATTTACCCGGACAATCTCCACCGTGGAAGTCAGGGCATCATTGAACATGGGCGTCAGTCCGAAACAGATGGCAAGGGCCACAATGATGCAGACCAGCCCCACCACAATCCGGTTCTTCAAAAGATTTTTCATTTCGTTTCTTTCCTCCAGTCAAATTTAATGCGCTCCTGAGTCTGCCGGCTTAAACCAACAGACTCAGGAGCGTTTCTGTTTCCTTTTACATTTTACTTCTCATTGTCTATACCAGAAACCTTACCCGAAATTTTCCTATGAAACAGGCAGCAATACCACAAAACAGCCAAATGCCAGAAACGGTGCCAGCGGAATGCTGCTCTTCTCCAGGGAAGTGTCCTCTCTTCCTTTGCGCATGGATGCGTTCCACAAAAGCGCCATCAAAAGCCCCCAGAACATCATCCAGAAACCGCCGGACACCCCCAGGGCAAAGCCGCTGGCCGCCATCAGCTTCACATCCCCGCCTCCTATTTTTCCGGTTTTCAGAGCCGCCATCAGAAAGGGCAGGGGAACCAACAGAAAGCCCAACAGCGCAGAAACAGGCTGTAATCCAATCAGTCCCGCCATAGCAACCAACAGGTGGAGGGCATCCGGTATCTCATGGGTGGCAATATCCGCCGCCCCTGCCAGTACCAGAACATAACACAGCAGGACGCAGCGCAATGCAGCCGGAGTAAATCCGTGGATTCCTATGAACACGGCTGTCACCGCCATGCCAATTCCCGCCGTCATGTGCAACTCTTCCGTTTCTTTCAGATACCGGCGCATTGCCATATCACACAACAGGCCGGCAAACATGGAAAGCAGCGTGAATGTAAGGAAAAGGTTCCATGTATCAGCGTTCCAGTCCATCTTCCTCCTTTCCATCTCCGTCCCCTGCCGTTCCCTGATATGTCCCGGCTGCCATCTCCCGCTCTTCCTTTTCCGCCTGCCTCTCAATCTCCTGCTCCATGGCAAAAAATTCCTGCGCTTTCCGCATCTCTTCCGCCAGTGCCGGTTCTCCCTGTACCCAGACTTCATAGATATGCTTCCTGGTATCTGTCAGGAATCCGTTCAGCGCTTCCACCATCCCGTTCAACAGCACCTGATCCTGCTCCCGCAGGCTATTGTAAAACGCCTCCAGCGGCCGGTCATAAAACAGCATGGCCTCCACGTCTGTAGGGCTTCCGGCCAGGAATCCTTCCAGGTTCCGGTATATCATGTCCATGGCCGCAATCCGCCTTGCTTCTTTCAGCAGGTTCTCATCAGAGAAATCAGCGTCCTTTAACAGCTTCCCGTATTCCTCCTCCGCCCGCTCCATCAGCAGCTCCATCCGTTCCTGAAAGTCCATCCTGCACCTCCTTTCAGTCGTTCGATGGCATCCCGGATATCCATGCCGTCAATCTCGTCACCAACACAGACCCAGCCGGGATAACATTCCCTGGCAAACAGCTCCGCACGGGGGACATCCCCCATCAGCAGTTCAATCCGCCTGCGCACCTCGTCCGGTTTCTTGCTGTGCCGCTCCACCGGCGTGTCCACGATACAGTGTACCGCCTTTGACATCCGCTTTGGGTTTCCCCTTGTGGCAATCAGGCACAGCTCCGGGTTAGCCCTCGTCCAGAATCCAAGCCCCCAGAACCATTTATCCGTCTGCTTCCGGCATCGCTTCACCCAGCAGAACCCCAGTGTCTTATAGGTAAACCCCCAGCGCCGGAGAGCCTCCAGCCCCTGCAGCAGACAGGGAAACGTCACCCACAGAAACAGGGCGCAGTCCTCCGCCGCAATCCCATTGATATCCAATGCATAGATATCTTCAATCTGCATGGTGCGGTAATGGTTCTCCGCACTCCGCCCCTGTCCCTTTTTGGAATAGACCTGGTAAGCCCACGGCGGGTCGATGTACAGCACGTTAAACTTCATCCGCCACCCCGCTTTCCGCCAGCTTCAGGCCGATCTCATACACCACGTTGACGGTGACGGCGTTCCCGGCCTGCTTGTAGAGCTGGGCGTCGCTGATCCCCGCCGCCTCCGCCCGGTCGAACAGGAAGTCATCGAACGCCTGCAGGCGCCAGCACTCCCTCGGGGTCAGCCTGCGGATGCGGCAGCACAGCAGGACTCCCATGTTGCCGCCTGTCATCAGTGTCTGGGCGCACTGCTTCCCCACCCGGCCCCTGCTGGTGGTGCTATTGGGAAAGGAGAGGCTGATGCCGTCCCCATGCACCGCTTTGGTATATCCGTCCTTCTTCGCCTCCCGGATGGCAAGCCCCTCTTCCATGCAACATAGGAGGATGCCGTGCCGGTCCTGGCAGGTCAGGGTGAAGCTGGGTTCCCCCGGCTCCTTGAACCGCCGCCCGTTCTGCCGCTTCTCCATGCGGTCAGGGGTGATCACTGCCCGCACACATTCCGGGTGCCCCTTGCAGATGAAGATGCCGGAAGTCTCCCCCTTGTGGTTGGCGATCCCGGCATACTGTTTCGCCATGACGCTCCGGGAAAGCCCCGTCAGCTTCGGTTCCCGGCTCAAATCAATAAACGATACGCAGGGCGGCATTTTCACACGGTCAGCCATCTGCTCCGGATTAAGATTTTGCGCTTCGACATCTCTGGCCGTAAGCGTCCCGCTCTGTTCACTGGCACCACTGTCTGTAAATGCACCAGTCTGCTCCCTGACATCACCTGCCGGAAATGTCCCGTCTTTCGCCCCGGTATCGCTGGCTACGGATGTCCTTTCCCGCCCCTGTTCCCCGGCGATGCCCTCTCCGCCGTCCACCGGCACGGCATACAGCCCTGTCCTCCCGGCAAATCCCCCTCCGTTTGCCGTCAGGGTGATGGATGTCCCTGTTGTGTCGTAGACCCGCTTTCCCTGCTTCCCGTCCAGGAGCCTTTTAACAGGCGCCGGGTTTGCTCCGCTGAGAGGAAATATTTTTCGTCCACCTCTTCCTCCAGGATATCCAACAAGGTACACTCGTTCCCTGTGCTGGGGGACGCCGTGGTCTTTGGAATTGACAACGCACCATTCACAGTCGTACCCTGCCTCCCATAGTTCAAAGAGAACGGTGGTAAAATCCCCGCCTCCCTCGTTAGACACAAGATTCTTAACATTCTCAACGATAAGGTATCGGGGCTTATCTTCGGGAGACGTGCCTTTGAGCAGACCAGTGACCGCAAAAAAGAGTCCGCTTCTCTCCCCATGGAGCCCTGCCATTCGGCCGCTGATACTAATGTCGGTACAAGGAAATCCGAAAGTCCAGATTTCAGCTTTTGGAACCTCTCCTGCTGTGAGCTGTTTAATGTCCTTTGCGTACCACTCGCCTTTACATCCCTCTCTGCATCCTGTCCCATCACAGCCCTCCCTCACCTCCTGCCTGCACATCCTGCAGCTGTTTGCGTCCGGGCCGCCTGTCCCATAAGGACAGTATTCCAGCCCGTACATTGCCATGTAGCTTTTATTTGCGTATTTATCGATTTCGACATGCCCCACACAGGCATGCCCGCTTCTTTCGAGACCTCTTCGGAATCCTCCAATCCCGGCGAAAAGGTCAAGAAACGTCAAATGTATGCCCTCCTGTCTAAAGTTATTTTTTCTGCAGCCCGAAAGGCCCCTCCATCCACGGAGCAGCCGATACAGGCAATGCCCATTCTTTGGGGGACCATCCCACTGTACTTTGGCTTTGTCCTTTACCCCCTTAATACAGCCCCATGCCCTCCCCCCACTCGTCCAGCATCCGGTAGGGATAGATCTGCTGGCTGCGGCCGAACCGCACCATGTTCCCAATCTGGTCTACCACGCTCTGGTTGTTCTGGTCTTTGGTACACATCATCACGCTGCCAAAAATCCCGGTCAGGGCCGCCACGACTGTCAGTGCCACGTTCCCGGACACCAGCCACAAAAGGGCTGCCACCGCCCCTCCCAGCAGGGAACCCACGGCGCTCTGCTGGAGCTCCCGCCTCCCAAAGCCGTTGAAAAGTTCGTTCTGTGCCTTTACCCCCGTAGGGATATACAGGCTGATCTCATGCTCCAACTCCGCTCTCCTCCTATGCCCCGTAGTAGTAAAATACAATCTCCTTGATCTGCCAGATGGATTCCGCAAGCACATAGAACAGCACCGTATTCCTTGCCCGCTTCCGGTACTGCATCTGCTCTTCCTCCGCGCCCTCCAGCCGCACCATGCAGTAGATGAACCGGAACACCGCACCCAGCCGGATCAGCGTGATGGCAGCCATGGAGATGTCGTCTATCGTCACCATATCGCCACCGCCTTTACTTTATGAGGTTCTTTGCCATGCCCACCAGGCGCACGGAATGGTAGACATTGTTCACCACGCCGCTGCCCCCGCCGGCCGGCACCATGAACTCGCTTAAGAACCGGGGCGTCCTGATGGCAAGCACGATGCAGGCAATCCCCCAGAACACGCTCAGATTCATCATCATGCCCACCCCCAGCTTGCACAGGGCGATCTGCACCACCACGGAAAAGGCGGACTGGAAGAACTTCATCATGTAGCTCTTGAACACTCCCTTGTCATTATCCAGCAGCCCCACACAGGCCACCGGCACGCCGATCCGCAGAATCATGATCTCCAGTCCCCGCATCAGGAACTGGAAATACAGCATGAAGTAGCTGATGACAAACACAAGTCCAAAGATGGCCGTCACAATCCCCGCCGAGGACAGCCCCTCCACCCATGCCATCCAGTCATAATCCGTAGCGGCGCCGATAGCCACCAGTAATTCATCCGTCAAACTGGTGGTAATATCAGCCATCCACCCATACAGCACCGGAAAGCATACCGCCACGGCAACCGCCTGGATGAATCGGGTCACAAGGTACACCGGCTCGCTGTCCGGATCTCCGTCTGTCCACATCACATAACACTCAAACCCTTTTTTCAGGAATTTCAGAATAATCAGCGACACTCCGAAGCCCAGCAGAATTTCAAACAGCACGTCCACCATGCTGCCGCCTCCCGCCCCGGTCATGTACTGGTCTGCGTGGAGCGTCATGGGAACCAGGTCAGAGAGCATCTCGTCAATGAATGCCACCGCACCGTTCAATATGGCCACAATCAGCAACACAAGGATTACTTCCAATCCATCACCTCCCACGCCCGGCAGGATGGCTCCCGCCGGGCACCTTATTTTTGCGCCTGCTCACTGGCCGAGCTGTGCCGTGTCCTCCGGCTGAACGGTTTCCCCTGACAGCCCATCTCCCGCTGGATTCTCCGTCTGTCTTCCATTCTCCGGCAGAATCCCCGTTTCCGGCATTGCTGCGTAATCCGCCTGTGCCGTTTCTCCTGTCTGCCCTCTGCTTTCCGGTGCTTTCCCATTGCCCTCCCGGTCTGTAGCAACAAATGGGTCTTCTTCCGTCTGTCCGCCGTTTCCCGATGCTGTACTATGTCCATTCGCAGCAACAGATGTAGGTCTTTCCGCCTGCCCCGCTTTCCCATCCATCCCAAGGCCGTCCCCATAAGCCGGGTCGTCATCCTCCGGCCTTGCATATGCATCCAGCACGCTGTCCTTGATCTGCTTGTACAGCTCCGAAGTGATGGGGAAACAGATATCCCGGTACTCCCCTGCATGGATCTCCCGGCTGGGCATGAATACGGCCAGCCCTTTCTGGCAGTCTGCCACGCGCACCCCTGTCACCAGGAACTTCCCGTCCAGGCAGACGGTGGCGACGGCTTTCAGCCTGCCCTTGTCCTCATAGCGGGAAACAATCTTGCTCTTAACTTTCATCAAAGCCTCCTTTTCCGTTGAAAATGGCCGCTCCCGCCCCAATGGGCAGGAACGGCAGCCATTGCCAGCCTTATCCCTGATAGTTGAACAGGGTGGTGATCTTCTGGGTCAGGGTGGGCAGGATGGTGTCCTTGAACAGCGTGTACAGCCCCGCCAGCAGCAGCGCGCCCACCACCACGGAGATCAGGATCTTCAGCGCCGTATCCACAAATCCCTCACCGGACTTCTGGGCAATCACCTCCGCCAGCTTCGCCCTGGCCTGCATCCCTTTCACATAGCCCTTTACCGCCAGATTGTTCATCTTGTCAGTCAGTCTCTTCATAGATTCATTCTCCTTTTCCTGGATGAAATTGATAGTTGTATTGGCTGATCCGCAGGAAATCCCTGCGGTTATACCCGTTCCATTGCGAACTTTTTACTGATAGTAGCCGATGATGATGTTCAGCGTGGCGCTCCCCAGCACCGCGCCGATACAGGAAACGATGGCTACTACAATGCGGTTGTTCCATTTCTTCTGATCCATCTCGTCCGCCGCTGACCGCCGGATGCAGAAATAAATAATCAGAAGCCCCGCCACCACAGGGGCCAGCACCATCAGCCAGGTTGTGGCATCGGCAATCAGTTTTTCTGTTCCCGTGG
>NZ_CAPDXS010000132.1:0-14949 GCF_948601915.1 uncultured Acetatifactor sp.
CCTTGATTTTCCAGTGTTTTCAAAAGTATCGTTATCTAACGTCAGCTTTTGACCGCCCTGGTTTCAAACGGATGATGGAAGATGTCCGGGCCAGGAAAGTTGACTGCATTATTGTAAAGGATTTGTCCAGATTTGGACGAGATTATATAGAAGCCGGGCGGTTGATACAAAAGGACCTTCCGGCTTTAAATGTGCGCTTTATTGCGGTAACGGATTGTTTTGACTCCCTGACAGCGGACTATAATGAAACTTTCCTTGTCCTTCCCGTAAAAAACTTCGTAAATGACAGCTATTGCCGGGACATCTCCGGGAAGGTCAGGAGCCACCAGAAAGTGAAGCGGGAGAAAGGGGAGTTCATCGGCGCTTTCGCAGTCTACGGCTACTGTAAGGACGGGAAGGACAAGAACAGGCTGGTTCCGGATTCCTATGCGGCCCAGATTGTGAAGAACATCTTTGACTGGAAGTTGGACGGGATGAGCTGTGCCGCGATAGCGGGGAAACTGAACGGGCTGGGCATCCTTTCCCCATTGGAATACAAGAAGTCGAAAGGGGAGAGATTTGCTACAGGCTTTCCGACGAAGGTGAAGGCAGGATGGTCATCCCAGGCGGTAAAGCGCATCCTGTCAAACGAAATCTACACAGGTACCATGGTACAGGGCCGCAGGGAGAAGATAAGCTATAAGCTGGACAAATGCCGGGAGAAGCCGAAGGAGGAGTGGATCCGGGTGGAAGGCACCCATGTGCCCGTGGTCGCCAGGGAGGCGTTCGACAGTGTGCAGAAGCTCCTCCCCGTCGACAGCAGGACATCCGGGCGGGAAGGGAAGCCCCACCTGTTCTGCGGGCTGCTGTTCTGCGGGGACTGCATGGAGCCCATGACCCGCCGGGTAAACCGCTACAAGGGTGCGGAGAAGGTATCCTTTATCTGTCCCACCAGGAACAGCGGCCTTGGATGTACCCGGCACACGATTCCGGAGGATGAGCTGCGCAGGGCCGTGCTGAAAGGGCTGCAGTCCCAGGCGGCATTGTTCCTGGACGAGTCGAGAGTGCTTTCCCGCATAGAGGGGATGGAGATGGACTTCGGGGAGTTGTCCCGCTATGACCAGGAGATTGCCAGGCTCCGGGGCGAGGAGCAGAAGTACCTTGCCCTGCGCAGCGGCCTGTATGAGGATATGAAAGCAGGCATCATCACACAGGAGGATTTCTATTCGTTCCGCGGCATTTATGAAGAGCAGTACGCGAGGATTCAGGATGCCATCGGAAAACAGGAGGAGATGGTACGCGCCCTGTTCAAGGCTGGAGTTGCATCCGGCATACGCCTGGAGCGGTTCCGGGAGGCGCTGGAGCTGACGGAGCTGAACCGTGACGTGCTGGTCGCCTTTGTTGACCGGATACTGGTGTATGAGGATAAACGGATATGCCTGGAGCTGAAGAACCGGGAGCTGTACAGCAAGGTCATGATGCTTGCCGGATATATGGAGCGGAGAGAAGCCGAAGCCGCCAGGGCCGGAAAGCCGGCGCACAGAGGAAGAACCGTCCCTACCTCTGGGGGCATGGGAGCGGGGAAGGCAGAAACAGGCGATGTTGGGAAAACGGGATGCAGGGAGACGGCGGCTGTCCCTGCCGGGGATATAAGGAGGGGAGAGATGGGGGCTGCGGGGTATGCGGTAAATGGAAGGGAGGCGGTTTAAATGGCCAGAACTTCCAGAAGAGAGAGGCTGGGGCTGACCCGGGGAAAAGACATGGAGCAAGTCAGCAAGCCGGCTTACGGAATGATAGAGAACCATTCCGCAGGAAATAAAGGCGCCACAGGGCAGAAAACCTATTCCGTGGGCATTTACGCAAGGCTTTCCGTGGACAGCCACAATGAGAAGAATGAGTCCATCGATAACCAGATTGAGATGGCGAAATCCTACATGGAGCTGCAGCCGGATATGGTTCTCTTTGGCTGCTACAGCGATTTGGGGAAGACAGGCACTAACTTCGAGCGGGAAGGGTTCAACCGGCTCATGGCGGATGTCCGCTCCCGGAAAGTGGACTGCATCATTGTCAAGGATTTTTCCAGGTTCGGCCGTAATTACATAGAGGCGGGAAATTACATCCAGAAGATTTTCCCGTTTCTGGGAGTCCGCTTTATCTCCGTCACAGACCGCTTCGACAGCCTGTATGAGAATGGGGACGATCTGGGGGTGAATCTGAAGAACCTGGCAAACGAGATGTATGCAAAAGATATCGCAGTAAAGGTAAAGGCTGCAAGGAAGGCCCAGTGGGAGAAAGGGAGCTATACTGGGAGTATTCCGGCTTATGGATACCGGGTGAAGTGGAATGATGGGAAGAAACGGCTTTTTATGGAAGAGGAGACTTCGGACATCGTAAGGGAAATCTACCGCCTCTACGATGAGGGGAAGAACCTGAAAGAGATTGTGGCATGGCTCTATGGAAAGAAAGTCCACCGCCCGAAAGATTATCGCAGATGTGGCCATGTCTACTGCAGGGAAGGGGAAACGCTTCAGGAGTGGTCCAGGGGAACGGTAAGGGCGGTGCTTGCCAATCCTGTGTATGTAGGCTGGCTGGTCCAGGCCAGAACCTGCGGTAAGGATGATAAAATAAAGAAGAGGCACGACATTTCATCCGGTGACTGGGACATCAGAGAGGGTGCCCATGAGGGCATTGTCTCAGAAGCGCTTTTTTCACGTATAGCGGAAAGGTTCCGGAAGCAGTCGGTATACAGCAATCTGGACGGCTTCTCCAAAGCGGTGCCGGAAGAGGAGGATATTTTTGAGGGAGTCCTCTTCTGCGGCCAGTGCGGGAGCCGGATGGGACGTACCAGCCATGTCAAGGAGTTCGGCTCTGGGGACAAGATAAAGCTGTACGGCTATTTATGCAGGAATGCCTGCCGTATTGACGGCAGAGCCTGTGAAAGGAAGTACATCACCTGCCATAGACTGGAGGAACTGGTGAAGGCAGCGCTCCGGCAGGAGTTTGCCCTGGGCAGCCTGCGGCCAAAGAATCTTGTGGAGCAGAATAATGCCGCCGCAGTGGAAAAGAAGCGGGAACTGGAAAAGGAACTGGGCAGGATCCAGACGGAAGCGGAAGCGGAAAAGCGCAGAGGCAGCGAGCTGTACCTGAAGTACCGCAGCGGGGAGTTGGACAAGGAGGCTTTTCAGGGTTGGAAGGCGCAGGAGGAGAGACAGGGACAGCAGAGGAGGGCCAGGCAGGAAGAGACGAACCGCCGGATCAGGGAGGTGGACGCCCTTACAGCCGCCCAGAACCATTTCCTGCGGACATTGCTGAAGTTCCGTGAGAAATCCGGTCTGGACAGCGAGATGCTGCATACGCTGGTGGAAAGGATTAACGTGTTCCCGGGAAAGCGGGTGGAGATTGTATTCCGCTTTAAGAGCAGGGGCTTTGGGCAGGCCGCAGGCCAGCCGGAGGGCAGGGAAGCGGGGTGGCATGCATGAACAGACAGCTGAAGGTCGCGCTTTATATGCGCCTCTCCAAAGAGGACGAAGACATCATGGAAAAGGGGAATTCCGCGGAGGAACGGCAGTCCATAGGAGAACGGCATTTCATGGAAGAACGGCATTCCATGGAAGAACGGCATTCCATGGAAAATGAGTGTTTTAAGGAGGAGAGCATCAGTATCCGGACACAGCGTATCCTGCTCCGGAATTTTGCGGAAGAACATTTCAGGGACAGTAAAATCTTGGAATTCAAGGACGACGGCTATTCCGGCGTCACACTGGAGCGGCCGGGCGTTTCCGCCATGCTGGGGCTTGTGAAGGAATCGGCTCTCGACTGCATCATTGTAAAGGATTTTTCCAGGTTCTCCAGGGACTATATTGAACTTGGAACCTATCTGGAGCAGATATTCCCGTTTATGGGAGTCAGGTTCATCTCCGTGAACGACAACTATGACAGTGAAGCCGGCAGCGGGGGAGCGGGGGGGATGGACATCTCTTTCCGGAACCTGATGTATGACCTCTACAGCAAGGATCTATCTGTCAAGGTGAAGTCCTCCCTGGCAGCCAAAAAGGAGCGGGGGCAATTCGTCGGGGCGAATTGCCCTTTCGGGTACGAGAAGGCGCCTGGCGACAAATACAGCCTTGTGGTCGTGGAGGATGAAGCAGAGATTGTAAGAAGGATTTTCCGGATGACTGCGGAAGGGATGACATCCAGCCAGATAGCAAAGGCATTCAATAAGGAAGGAGTAAAGACGCCCATAGAATTCAGACTGGAAAAGGGCAAGACCAGCCGAAGAGCCAAAGGAGGCAGGTTCGCATGGCAGGGCAGTACAATCTGCGCCATCCTCAGAAATGAATCGTACACCGGCGATATGGTGCACGGGAAGACCTATAAGGAATATCTGGGAGGCAGAAACCGCGTCAAACCCAGGAGCGAGTGGAGGATTTTCCGAAACCACCATGCTCCCATTATCAGCAGGGAGCTGTTCGAGGAGGTCCAAAAAGGCCGTGGCGGAGGAAAGCCCCGGCGTACTGGGCAGAGGCATCCCTTAAGCGGCAGGCTGGTATGTGGCTGCTGCGGGAGGAACCTGCATATCCGCAAGGGGCTGAATCCTTATTTCTGCTGTCCCAGCCTGTACGACAACCCCAGAGACGGATGTATCAGAAAGGCAAACGCCATGTTCTTAGAGGAGTTGTGCCTGTATGAGCTGCAGAATCATCTGGAGCAGCTGTCAGACAAGAGTGCCATCTGGGAGGAACGCAGGAGGGAATTGTGGCAGCATCTGGAAGAACTGAAAAGGGAACGGCGGAGACTACGACTAAGACTGCAATCGCTCAAAAAGCAGAAGATAGAAATTTATGAGTGCTATGCGGAAAAATGGAAGAAGAGCATTTCATGGGAGAAAAATATTCCAGGGAAGAAAAGCATTCCGAAGAAGGCGGGCGTTTCAGAGCTGAACGGAGAGGATGCCGATAAAGAGGGCGGAGAAGATAGTCTTGCTGTTATGAACGGCAAGATAGCAGAAACAGAAGCCAGGCTGTCGGAAATGGACGGCCGGATAGATTCCATAGAGGCAGAGCTTGCCCGGAAGCAGGGCGCAGAAGAGCTGGGGGCCTATTTGGAGATTCCTGAATTGACAGGGGAGGCGGTGCAGAGGTTCATTCGGCAGATTGTTGTGAAGGATGAGCAGGATGCGGCGATTAGCTGGCGTGACTGAAAGCAGAAAAGGCTGCGGAGGATATCGGATGTCTTGTTGCGCAGGCGGGTGTTTTCCGGTGATTTTGCAGTTATTACCCATGGACAGGGCGATTTATGGCAGAGGCTTCACACAAAGCCAGTATCCATGGCAGAAAACCTTGAATTTATGGGGAAAAATTTCAAAAAAATGCTTGCAGACTATTGACACCAGAGGGAATGGGCGACCATCCAGATTTGCGGGGCAGGGCAGTGTGCTTTCGGGATTTCGTAGGGCGGAGGCGGTTCCTGTATGACGACAGCGGGCACGGCACCCATGTGTGCGGAATCCTTTGCGGGAGCGGACGCTTATCGGGAGGCCGCCTGCGGGGGATGGCTCCGGGGGTGCGGCTGGTACTGGGGAAGGTATTGGACAGAAATGGGGACGGCTCCACGGAGGCCATGCTGGAGGGGCTGGACTGGGTACTGGAGCTGCGGGAGGAATACGGCATACGGATTGTGAACATCTCCGTGGGAATCGGAAGCCTGCGGGAGCGGAGGAAGGAAGACCTTCTGCAGGAGCGGATAGAGAGGCTGTGGAGGAAGGGAATCCTCGTGGTGTGCGCGGCCGGGAACAAGGGACCCCGGGAGGGCAGCATCTCCGCGGTGGGCGGCAAATGCGTGGTGACGGTGGGCTGCTACGACGGCAGCTTTGCTGTGGGCAATCCCAGAAGCTGCGAGCTGTATTCGGGCCGGGGTTTTGCGGGGAGCCCTGACCGCAAACCGGATCTGGTGGCGCCGGGCACGGACATCCTCTCCTGCGGCCTGATGTCCCGGGGCGGACAGGACAGGGGCACGGGGCCCTATGTGGCCAAGAGCGGCACGTCCATGGCCACGCCCATCGTGGCGGGAGCCGCGGCGCTGGCCTTCCAGACATATCCCGGCATGACCAATGAGGAATGCAAGCGCAGGCTCCAGTTTTCAGCTACGGACTTAGGCCTGCCCTGGAACCGGCAGGGATGGGGCCTGCTGAATGTAGGGAGGCTGCTGGACTGAATCAAATACCCTGCTGCAAGCAACGGGGGATCAAGCTTGCAACGGGGTATTTGACCCCCGCGGCATTCGCCAAGTGGCCGTGCAAGCACGGCCGCTTGACTCGTTGCTCGCGGGAATAAAAGGGGCCGGAATATTAATTTTTACGAAAAACCATTGACAGTGCCCATGCGATTGTATACAATAATACGAGTCTGGGATTTATGCCGCACATTGTATGGAGCTGCCGCCATGCGGCAAAACGAGAGACCGCCAGTCAGTCCGGGACGGATTGATATACTGCATAACGCTGAATGCTGCCTAATGTAATCATGCGATTGAATCAGTCAGCGTTATGCAGTCTGGTTTCACGGCAAGTGAAATCGTTAAGCAGTATAAATCCTGGCGGTCTTGAGTATACGAAAAGAGGGAAGATTTATGAGAGACAATGAGACGTTCCAGAATCGCCCGATTACCATGAACCACCACAACAACCTGCTGGAAATAGAGGAGCATATGTACATTCTGGACGATGTGCAGAAGCCCAATGTATTCCGCAACATGTTCCCCTATTCCGAGATTCCGAAGATTCCCTTTAACGACAGGATTGTGCCCCACAACATGCCTAAGGAGATCTGGATCACGGACACCACCTTCCGGGACGGGCAGCAGTCCAGGGCGCCCTACACCACGGAACAGATAGTCACCATATATGACTATCTGCACCGGCTGGGCGGGCCGAACGGCATGATCCGGGCCAGCGAGTTCTTCCTCTACAGCAGGAAGGACAGGGATGCGGTCTATAAATGCATGGAGAAGGGATACGAATTCCCGGAGGTCACCAGCTGGATTCGGGCCAGCAAGGAGGACTTCAAACTGGTGAAGGAGATTGGCATGAAGGAGACGGGCATCCTGGTGAGCTGTTCCGATTACCATATCTTCCTGAAGCTGAAGATGACCAGGCGGCAGGCCATGGAGCACTACCTGAGCGTGATCCGGGAGTGCCTGGAAGAGGGTATCAGCCCCAGATGCCACCTGGAGGACATCACCAGGGCGGACATCTACGGGTATGTGGTGCCTTTCTGCCTGGAGCTGATGAAGCTCATGGAGGAATACCGGATTCCCATCAAGATTCGGGCCTGCGACACCATGGGCTACGGGGTCAACTACCCCGGGGCGGTCATCCCCAGGAGCGTTCAGGGCATCATCTACGCTATCCACACCCATGCGGGGGTGCCCCATGACCTGATCGAGTGGCACGGGCACAATGATTTCTATAAGGCGGTGTCCAATTCCACCACGGCATGGCTCTACGGCTGTGCGGGCATCAACACCTCCCTGTTCGGCATCGGGGAGCGGACGGGGAATACGCCGTTAGAGGCCATGGTGTTCGAGTACGCCCAGCTCAAGGGCCACCTGAACGGCATGGACACCACAGTGATCACGGAGCTGGCGGAGTATTATGAGAAGGAGATCGGCTACCGGATTCCGCCCAGGACGCCTTTCGTGGGCAAGAACTTCAATGTGACCCGGGCGGGGATTCACGCGGACGGGCTGCTGAAGAACGAGGAGATCTACAATATCTTCGACACGGAGAAGTTCCTGAACAGGCCGGTGCTCTGCGCCGTATCCAACACCTCGGGCCTGGCGGGCATCGCCCACTGGATCAATACATATTATAAATTAAAGGACGGAGCCCAGGTGGAGAAGAATTCCCGGCTGGTGGCCGAGGTGAAGAAGTGGGTGGACGAGGAGTACGCGGGCGGCCGGGTCACGGTGATGACCGACGAGGAAATCGTGGCCTGCGTGGAGCGGGTCTGCAGGGAACAGAATCTTTCCCTGGGCGGCTGAGCCGGAACCGGAATCTGTCTATGCCGTGTCGGGAGCGGATAGCCGGAAGCCGGTGGGCTGAAGCCGTTCTTATGTGGCGAGCGGCGGATTGTCCTGGCCTTTGCCCTGGCGGAGCGGTATGGGGGCAGGGCTGCCGGAACAGAAAGGGTGGAAAGCAGTGTCTTAGATGGAAGGCCCGGACAGAAGAGGGGCTTTCCGGGGAGGTTAGAGCAAGAGGAAATGGGAAGTTATGACGTAAGGCAGGAGGTCACTGACAAGTACTCCCTGCGGGGCCGCGTGTTCAACAAGCTGCGGGACGATATCCTCAGCGGGAAATATGCGGAGCATGAGGAGCTGAAGGAGGTGGCGATCGGCGAGGAGATGGGGGTCAGCCGCACGCCGGTGCGGGAGGCATTCCGGCAGCTGGAGCTGGAGGGACTGATCCAGATCATCCCCAACAAGGGCGCCTATGTTACAGGCATCACGGAGAAGGATGTGAAGGACATCTACATGATCCGCTCCCGCCTGGAGGGGCTGTGCGCCCGCTGGGCTACGGAGCACATCACCGAGGAGCAGATGGATGAGATGGAGGAGAATGTCTACCTGGCGGAGTTCCACGCTAAAAAAGGGCATCTGGAGCAGCTGGCGGAGCTGGACAACCGTTTCCATGACATCATGTATGAGGCCTGCGACAGCAAGATTCTGGAGCATGAGCTGAAAGCCTTTCACGAGTATGTGCTCCGGGTGCGGAAGAAGACCCTGGCCAATGTGAACAGGGGGCCGAAATCCAATGCGGAGCACAAGGGGATTATGGAGGCCATCAAGGCGGGGGACGGTGAGCTGGCAGAGCAGCTGGCCCATCAGCATATGATAAATGCCTACGAGAACATGGTCAAAAATGGATTGCGGGAGGCCTATGCCAAAGAAGAACGAAAATAGCCAGTAAAGCGACTTTACTCTTTAGTGCCGTTGCGCAGCGACTTAAATAGAAACAGCCCATGGGCTTGAGGTGCCCATAGGATTTACGGACGCACGGCTAAGCGGCCGGAAATGCTATGCGGGGAAGTGCCGAGAGCGCATGGGCGGAACTGGAATGGAGGAAGTTTTTAGATGAAGAAGATAGAGATGACCACACCGCTGGTGGAGATGGACGGGGACGAGATGACCAGAATCCTCTGGCAGATGATTAAAGACGAGCTGCTGCTCCCCTATATCGACTTAAAGACCGAGTACTATGACCTAGGGCTGGAGCACCGCAATGCCACGGACGACCAGGTCACGGTGGACTCCGCCAACGCCACGTTGAAGTATGGAGTGGCCGTGAAATGCGCCACCATCACCCCCAATGGGGCCAGGATGAAGGAATATGACCTGAAGGAGATGTGGAAGAGCCCCAACGGCACCATCCGCGCCATCCTGGACGGCACGGTATTCCGCGCCCCCATCCTGGTCAACGGCATCGTGCCCTATGTGAAGAACTGGACCAAGCCTATCACCATCGCCCGCCATGCATACGGCGATGTGTACAAGAATACGGAGATCAAGGTGCCCGGGCCGGGCAAGGCTGAGCTGGTGTTCACCGGGGCGGACGGGACCCAGATCAGGGAGCTGATCCATGAGTTCACCGGAGCGGGCATCCTCCAGGGCATCCACAATACGGAGAAGTCCATCGAAAGCTTTGCCAGGGCTTGCTTCGCCTATGCAATAGACACAAAGCAGGATCTGTGGTTCTCCACTAAGGACACCATTTCCAAGAAATATGATCATACGTTCAAGGATATCTTTCAGGAGATTTTTGAGGCGGAGTACAAGGAGAAGTTCAAGGCGCTGGGCATCGAGTATTTCTATACCCTGATAGACGATGCGGTGGCCAGGGTGATCCGCTCCGAGGGAGGCTTCATCTGGGCCTGCAAGAATTATGACGGGGATGTCATGTCCGACATGGTGGCCACGGCCTACGGCGACCTGTCCATGATGACCTCGGTGCTGGTGTCGCCCTCCGGCGTCTACGAGTACGAGGCTGCCCACGGCACGGTGCAGCGCCATTATTACAAGCATCTGAAGGGGGAGGAGACCTCCACCAACTCCATCGCCACCATCTTCGCCTGGACGGGGGCGCTGCGCAAGCGCGGGGAGCTGGACGGCAATGGGGAGCTTATGGCATTCGCTGACAAGCTGGAGCTGGCCTGTGTGAAGACCGTGGAGGACGGGAAGATGACCAAGAGCCTGTCCCTAATCTCCACCTGTGAGAATCCGGTCATCCTCAACAGCCTGGACTTCATAAAGGCCATCCGGGAGACTTTGGACAGCCTGCTGTAAAACGAAGAACCTGTTGTTTGGCATGGAATAACCGGCCCGGTGGCTGTAGGCGGCACTGGGCCGGTAGGCTGTGCCTTAGAGAGAGCAGGGGCTGTTGTGGAACGACTTGGAAGAGACATCCTGCAGATTAAAATGCTCATTCAGGGTTTGGAAATAATCAGAGTTCAGACTGGCGTAAGGACAGGCAAGGAATATCGTCTTCCTTAGTATTCTGCTCTTCCCGATATGTATGTCCATCTGGGACAGGAAATCCATGCCAATGAGGATATTGCCGCTTCTGTCGTAGCTGATTTTTACGAAGTCCTTTTTTAGACAGATGCCATCGAACTCGATTTCAAGGTCTCTGTGCTGGAATGTCACCGACTGAAGTTCCATATATTTGCCTGTTCTAAACTTTTCTTTGTCCGACTCCCGCTTTTCTTTTGAATCATTGACCCCGAAAGATATCTCTTTTCTGATTAAGGGATTGAGGCAATCTATCTGTTTCATTAAACTTGCTTTCTCATTTGAGATACCAAGCTTCCTGACGGGTATGGAGGTATAGGGACATCCTGTATCGATTTTGACGTTAATGTGGTCGATTTTTGTAATATCCAGGCTCTTAATCGCCATATTCACATCGGCTCTTATTTCATTTCGGTGGTTCAGTTCAAGCAGGATAAAATTATTCTTCATAGTAGATATCCCCCTCTAGTTCCAGGCTGTCATTATAGACAGGACATACGATGTTTCCCTGAGAGAATAATCTATCAGATTCGGCATTTGTTTCCTTGCCGATAAATTGTATCGTATAGGTTCCGGAATTCTCGTTTTTTACCAGTAGAATCCAGGTGTCATATATGTCGCTGAGCTGATTCTTGTCTCTGATTTCCATACCAATATATAAATCGTCTATCCCGAATTTATCGTCCCTTGCTGTCATGGACAATCTCCTTTCTTTTTTGTTTAGGCCTATGCATTTCTGCAATGTGAAATCTGGATTTATTCCGCCAGGACCTCCCACTCCGCGTACAGTTTTTCCAGCGTCTCCTGGAGTCCGGCCTGCTCGGTGGTAAGCTCCTGGAGCCGGGCCACCTGTGTCCCGATGGCGGGGTCGGAGAGCAGGGCATCGATTTCGGCGTTCCTTTCCTCCAGGGCGGCGATTTTCTCCTCGCATTTTTTCAAATCGTTCTCTTTCTTGCGGATCCGCGCCTGTTCCTCCTTTTTGGCCAGCCAGTCCTGCTTCGCGTCAGGCTCCGCGGATTTGGCGGAGCCGGCGGAAGCGGCCGTGCCCGCGGAAGGACTGTCAGGGAGGGCGGCGGAAGCCGTCCCGGTCTGCGGAGCCCCCACAGCCGCCATCACTGTGTCGTGCTTTTCCAGATAGTAATCATAATTGCCGATATAGTTCACGAACCTCTGGGCCGTCAGGTCCAGGATCCGGTGGGCCGTCCTGTTGATGAAGTATCTGTCATGGGATACATACAGCACCGTGCCATCATAGTTGTTTAGCGCGTCCTCCAGGATCTCCTTGGAGGCGATGTCCAGATGGTTGGTGGGCTCGTCCAGAATCAGGAAATTGGCATTGCCCAGCATGAGCTTGGCCAGGGAGACCCTGCCCCGTTCCCCGCCGCTCAAATCCCCGATGTGCTTGAACACATCGTCCCCGGTGAACAGGAAAGCAGCCAGAATATTGCGGATTTCCGTATTGTTCAGATAGGGATAGTCGTCGGAAATCTCCTCGAACAACGTCTTCTCCCCGTGGAGCACATGGTGCTCCTGGTCGTAATAGCCGATCTCCACGTTCATGCCCAGGCGGAAGCTTCCGCTGTCCGGCGGCAGCACCCGGTTGAGGATCTTCAATAGCGTGGTCTTCCCGGTGCCGTTGTCGCCGATGACGGCCACATGCTCCCCCCGCTTGATTTCGAAGTCCACATTTTCGAACAGGAGCTGGCGGCCGAAGGCCTTGCCCAGCTTTTCCACGGTGAGCACATCGTTGCCGCTCTGTTTCCTGGGGGTGAGGCGGATGCGCATGTCCGTCCGGACCTCCGTGGGCTTTTCCAGCACGTCCATCTTCTCCAAGAGCTTCGCCCTGCTCTCGGCCCGGCGGACGGACTTCTCCGTGTTGTAGGAGCGGAGCTTCTCGATGACCTCCTCCTGGTGCCGGATCTCCCGCTGCTGGTTCAGATAGGCGGTTATGGCGGCGGCCCGCAGCTGCTCCTTCTTCACGGCATAGTCCGAATAATTTCCGGAGAAGACCGTGGATCTGGTCTGATCGATTTCGATGACCTTGGTGGCGATCCGGTCCAGGAAATAGCGGTCGTGGGAGACGATGATGACTGCCCCCTTGTAGTTCATCAGGTAGGTCTCCAGCCAGGCGATGGAGTTCATGTCCAGGTGGTTGGTGGGCTCGTCCAGGACGATCAGGTCGGGCCTGCGCAGCAGGAGCTTGCCCAGGGCCACCCGGGTCTTCTGGCCGCCGGAGAGGGTGGACACGGATTTCCCGAATTCTTCCTCCGCAAAGCCCAGGCCTTTCAGCACGCCTGTGATCTCGCTCTTATAGGAATATCCGCCTCCCGTCTCAAAAGCGTGGGTCAGGGAACCGTACTGCTTCATCAGGGCCTCCAGGGCGCTGCCCTCTTTTGCCTGCATGGCCAGCTCGCACTCCCGGATGCGGCGCTCTAAATCGATCAGCTCCTGCTTCACCGACAGCACCTCCTCATAGATGGTGTTGGCAGTGTCCACGGCCCCGTCCTGGGCCAGATACCCCAGGGTCTTGCCCCTGGAGAGGGTCACGGCCCCTGCGTCCGGCTCCATCTCCCCCACCAGGATGCGCAGCAGCGTGGTCTTCCCGGCGCCGTTGATGCCCACGATGGCCGCTTTTTCGTAATCTTCTATATGGAAGCCGACATTTTCCAGAACCCTGTTCTCCAGGAACGCTTTGCTTATGTTGTGGCAAGACAGTACCATTGCTCTATCCTTTCTCCTGCGAAACCTATGATTTCCGATACATTGCTGTGGATATATTTTACTGTGGAAAAAGAGAACTGTCAATGCGGATGAAAAAGGATTTGCGCGAAAGGGGAAATTGTTGTAAAATGGCAACAACGACAAAAAGTTTTCTGATTTTCTGAGAATGACAGATGAGAGAAGAGAGAAGAGGGTGCTGATGGAAGAGAACACGTATCTCCATGTAGATAAAGAGACATTGAAGCAGATTGACGAGAAGATGCCGCCCCAGGAGGAGCTGCTGGATCTGGCGGAGTTCTTCAAGGTGTTCGGGGACGGCACGCGGCTGAAGATTCTGTACGTGCTGCTGGCCGCGGAGATGTGCGTCTACGACATCGCCATGGTGCTGGGCATGTCCCAGTCGGCGATTTCCCACCAGCTGCGGGTGCTGAAGCAGATGGATCTGGTGAAGAACCGCCGGGAGGGCAAGACTATATTCTACTCCCTGGCGGATTCCCATATCGTCACGATTTTAAGCCAGGGGCTGGATCACATCGAGGAGTGAAGTGAGCGGCAGCGGCGCATATCAGTCCTGCGCCGCCGCGTCCTTCGCCCCCTGGAACACTTCGTAGGTGCTGCTCCCCAAAGCCGAGTGGTAGATGGTGGTGTCGTCCTGGAATTCCTGGAAGTACACATACCGGGAGGTCATGTTGATGTTGTGGTAGATGCCCTCGGCAATCACTGTAGGGTTGCTGCCGTCCGTCCCCATGCATTTCAGGGCGGCGTCCTGCCCGTTGGTCTGGTAGTAGACATAGCCGCCGCCCACATTGAAGCATTCGATGCGCTCATCGGCCAGCACCTGGATCACGTCCTGGGAGCGGGAGTAGCGGCAGAGCCTGTAGTCGTTTGCTACGTCCATGTAGTACACATAATCCCCCTCCAGCACCGGATTCCACAGATTGCCCCGCCAGATTTCCCTGGGGGCGTCCGTGGCGGTGTCCAGGGCGTAGAGGAAATGGTTGCCCTGGGTGCCGTTGTAGTAGATGATGCCGTTCTCGGCGCAGGCGGGGTTGATCTGGTAGTCGGCCAGCTTCACTTCATCGGAATTGTCTATCTTCATCTTGGAGAAGGAGATGTCGTCATTGTAGGCGGTGAGGAAGTACAGGTAATTATTCACAAGCTGGGCGGTGACCACTACCTTGGTGGTCAGGGAGGTGGCGTTGCTGCCGTTGAGCTTGCAGCGCTGGAAGGTCCGCAGGCCCAGGGCGCCCGAGAACCCCGAGTCCTCGTAGGAGATGCCCGTGTGGTAGTAGTAGAGATATTTGCCGCCGGCCAGGATGTTGCGCACCTCCAGGGAGTTGAGCCTGCGGAAATCGGTCTCGTCCGGGTTCATGGCGAAGAGGCCGCCCTCGGGGAAGGAGTTCAGGAAATAGACGGTGCCGTCATATTCGCAGAAGCGCCCGTCGTTGTTCAGGTTGCCGGCAGTGTTGCCCACGGTTCCGTCAGGGTTCATCCGGACCCGCTGGGACAGGGCAAGGATGGCCGCTATGCCTGCCAGCAGAACGACGATGATAATGCCCAGTACGATTTTTACGGATTTTTTCAATCTCATTTTGATATCCTCCATCTGTTGCCTTCTTTCATTCTTTCTTACTATAAATGAGCAAATTTGAATTTTTACCAAAACTGCTATAAATACTTTAAAAC
>NZ_CAPDXS010000133.1:0-14829 GCF_948601915.1 uncultured Acetatifactor sp.
CGGGAAAGGAGTTATCCATATGAAATTAGTCTGTTCTAAATCGAACCTGTTGAACGGTGTACAGATCGTGTCCAGGGCTGTTCCAAATAAGACTACCATGTCCATCCTAGAATGCATCCTGATAGACGCCAGCAACGGCATCATCACCCTGACGGCCAACGATATGGATATGGGAATCGAGACAGTTATAGAAGGGGACATCGTGGAGAGCGGCGTCATCGCCCTGGACGCGAAGATTTTCCTGGAAATCGTCAGGAAGCTTCCGGACAGCTTCATCACCATAGACACAGACGCCTCCTACAAGACCTTGATCACCTGTGAGAAGGCGAAGTTCACCATCGTGGGGAAGTCAGGGGAGGATTTCTCCTATCTGCCCATGGTGGAGAAGGAGGAGAGCATCGTCATCAGCCAGTTCTCCTTAAAGGAAATGGTGCGCCAGACCATATTCTCCATCTCCGACAATGACAACAACAAGCTGATGACCGGTGAGCTTTTCGAGATAAACGGCGACGAGCTGAAGATCGTGTCCTCGGACGGACACCGCATCTCTATCCGGAAAATTGCGCTCCGGGAGATTTATGAGCACAGAAAGGTCATCGTGCCCGGGAAGACCCTGAACGAGGTGAGCAAGATCCTGCCCGGGGGCGCGGACAGCGATTTGACGGTATACTTTACGGACAAGCATATCGTGTTCGAATTCGACAATACTGTAGTCGTATCCAGGCTGATCGAAGGGGAGTATTTCAGCATCGACAGGATGCTCTCCGGGGACTATGAGACGAAGGTGAGGGTGAACAAGAAGGAGCTCCTGAATTGTATCGACAGGGCCACCCTGCTCACCAGGGAGGGAGACCGCAAGCCCATCGTCATCAATATCTCGGATGAGGGCATGGAGCTGAAGATCGATTCCGCCTTGGGCAGCATGAAGGAGGAGATCGACATCGAGAAGCAGGGCAGGGATCTGATGATCGGATTCAACCCCAAGTTCCTGATAGACGCGCTCCGGGTGATCGACGACGAGGAGGTGGACCTCTATATGGTGAATCCAAAGGCCCCCTGCTTCATCAAGAACGAGGAGGAGAGCTATATCTACCTGATACTTCCCGTGAGCCTGGTGGCGAACTACGGGCGCTGAGGATGGGGGAAAGCTGAAGGAAAGGCGCGATAAGCGCAGGGAGGGTGCAACGTGGAAGTCGTACATCTGAAGGATGGATACATTAAGCTGGGGCAGGCCTTGAAGGCGGCGAACCTGGTGGAATCAGGGGCGGATGCCAAGGCTGTGATTCAGGAGGGACTGGTCATGGTAAACGGCGAGGTGGATACCAGGCGCGGGAAGAAGCTGGTGGAAGGCGATATGGTGGAATATAACGGCGAAACGGTCAAAATAGAAGCGTAGAGACGGGCACAGAGATGATCATAAAATCGATAGAGCTGGCGGATTACAGGAATTACGGCTGCCTTTCCCTGGAGTTCGACCGCGGCACCAATATCCTGTACGGGGACAATGCCCAGGGCAAGACCAATATCCTGGAGGCCATCTTCGTGGCGGCCACCACCAAGTCCCACAGAGGGGCAAAGGACAGGGAAATCGTGGCATTCGGCAAAGAGGAGGCCCATATACGGACCTATCTTGAGAAAGAGGCTGTGGAGACCAGGGTGGACATGCACCTTCGCAAGTCCAAATCCAAGGGCATTGCCATAGACGGGCAGAAAATCAAGAAAGCGGCAGACCTGATGGGTCTGTGCAATGTGGTCTTCTTCTCCCCGGAGGATCTGGGGATCATCAAGAACGGCCCTGCGGAGCGCAGACGGTTCGTGGACATGGAGCTCTGCCAGCTTGACAGCCTCTATCTCTACAACCTGAACCACTACAACAGGATAGTCAACCAGCGCAACAAGCTCTTGAAGGACATGTACATGAACCCGGACTTAAAGGAGACCCTTGGCGTCTGGGACATGCAGCTGGCATCCTTCGGCAGCAAAATCATCCAGCGCAGGAAGCTGTTCGGGGAGCAGCTCAACGAAATCATATACGGCATCCACAGGAAGCTCTCCGGGGACAGGGAGGAGCTCGCCGTCCACTATGAGCCTGACGTGGAGGCGGAGGACTTTGAGGAGAAGCTGAGAGCCAATCAGGACAGGGACATCCGGGCGAAGATGACGTCCGTTGGGCCGCATAGAGACGATTTTTCGTTTATCATAGGAGATATCGATATCAGGAGGTTCGGCTCCCAGGGGCAGCAGAGGACCGCTGCATTGTCCCTGAAGCTTTCGGAGATAGAGCTTGTGAAGAAGATTGCAAAAGATGCGCCCATACTTCTGCTGGACGACGTGCTCTCGGAGCTGGATTCCAACAGGCAGAACTATCTGCTGGGCAGCATCGGAGACATCCAGACCATCATCACCTGTACCGGTCTGGACGAGTTCGTGAAGCACAGGTTTGAGATAAATAAGGTCTATCAGGTGTCGGAGGGGACAGTCGCCTGCATGAACGGCGTGTAAGGGAAGCCGGTGCCGGGGATGCTTCCTCCGCGACAGCGAATATGGAAAGAGGGACGGACAATTCATGAGTGAAGAAATCAGGAACAACACGGCGGTAGAGAGTGAGTACGGGGCGGATCAGATCCAGATCCTGGAGGGGCTGGAGGCAGTCAGGAAGCGTCCCGGCATGTACATCGGCAGCACTTCCAGCAGAGGTCTGCACCACCTGGTGTATGAAATCGTGGACAATGCGGTGGACGAGGCTCTGGCCGGCGTGTGCGATACTATAGATGTGACCATCCACGAGGGAAATTCCGTCACTGTCATCGACAATGGCCGGGGCATTCCCGTGGGGATCAACCATAAGGCGGGGATTCCTGCCGTGGAGGTGGTGTTCACGATCCTCCATGCGGGGGGAAAGTTCGGCGGCGGGGGATACAAGGTCTCAGGAGGCCTCCACGGCGTGGGCGCTTCCGTGGTGAACGCCCTGTCCCAGTGGCTGGAGGTGGAGATCTGCCAGGACGGCAAGATCTACAAGCAGCGCTATGAGCGGGGGAAGGTATGCTATCCCCTGAAGGAAATCGGCACCTGTGAGAAGGAGAAGACAGGATCTAAGATCACCTTCCGGCCGGACGATACCATTTTCACGGAGACCACGGAATTCGATTACGACACTTTGAAGATAAGGCTCCGGGAGATGGCCTTCCTGACCAAGGGTCTGCGGATTATCCTGCGGGACGAGCGGGAGGACAGGGAGGAGATCGGCAGCCACGAGAACGCCCAGATTAACGAACTGCTCCAGCGGGCTCAGGCCGACAGAGAGGAGCAGTCCGGCGGGGAGGAAGGCGCCCAGATACCCCAGGCGGAGGAGAAGGCAGAGAAAAAGAAGAAAAAGAAATACGCCGAATTCTGCTATGAGGGCGGCATCAAGGAGTTCGTCTCCTATCTGAACAAGAACAAGACGCCTTTGTATGAAAATATCATGTACTTCGAGGGACAGAAGAACCAGGTGTACGTGGAGGTGTCCTTCCAGCACAATGATTCCTTCAACGAGAGCGTGTTCAGCTTCGTGAACAATATCAACACCCCGGAGGGCGGCACCCATCTGCAGGGATTCCGCAACTCCCTCACGAAGACCTTCAACGATTACGCCAGGAATGCCAAGCTTTTGAAGGACAGCGAGCCCAACCTCTCCGGCGAGGACATCAGGGAGGGGCTCACGGCCATCATCAGCGTGAAGATAGAGGATCCCCAGTTCGAGGGACAGACCAAGCAGAAGCTGGGCAACAGCGAGGCCAGAGGGGCGGTGGACAGCATCGTCAGCGAGCAGCTCACCTATTTCCTGGAGCTGAACCCCTCGGTTGCGAAGACCATCTGCGAGAAGTCCATCCTGGCACAGAGAGCCAGGGAGGCCGCCAGGAAGGCCAGGGATCTCACCAGGAGGAAGACTGCCCTGGACGGCATGGCCCTTCCCGGAAAGCTGGCGGACTGTTCCGACAAGGATCCCAAGAACTGCGAGATCTACATCGTGGAGGGGGATTCCGCCGGAGGCAGCGCAAAGACCGCCAGAGCCAGAGCCACCCAGGCCATCCTTCCACTGCGCGGCAAGATCCTCAACGTGGAGAAGGCCAGGCTGGACAAGATATACGCCAACGCGGAGATCAGAGCCATGATCACGGCCTTCGGCACAGGGATACACGATGATTTCGACATTTCCAAACTCAGATACGATAAGATTATCCTGATGACGGACGCGGACGTGGACGGGGCCCATATCAGCACCTTGCTGCTGACCTTCATCTACCGCTTCATGCCGGATTTGATCAGGGAGGGGCATGTGTACCTGGCAAAGCCCCCTCTGTACAAGCTTGAGAAGAACAAGAAGATCTGGTACGCCTACAGCGACGAGGAGCTGGACGGCATCCTCCTGGAGGTGGGCAGGGATCAGAACAACAAGATACAGCGCTACAAGGGACTGGGGGAGATGGACGCGGAGCAGCTCTGGGAGACCACCATGGATCCCGCCAGGAGGATCCTCCTGCGGGTGAATTATGACGAGGAGATGCAGTCCGAGCTTGACCTGACCTTTACCACCCTCATGGGGGACAAGGTGGAGCCCAGGCGGGAATTCATCGAGGAGAACGCCAAATATGTGAAGAATCTCGACACCATCGGCTGATATCGCTGACATAACGCACAAAGTAAGAGAGGGAAAAGATGAACGACGACATTTTTGACAAGGCTCCGGAACATGACAAGGTTCAGGAAGTAGACCTGAAAGAGAGGATGGAGTCATTCTTTATTGACTACGCCATGAGCGTCATTGCATCCCGTGCCCTTCCGGATGTAAGGGACGGCTTAAAGCCCGTCCAGCGGAGGGTGCTCTATTCCATGATCGAGCTCAACAACGGACCTGACAAGCCCCACAGGAAAAGCGCCCGTATCGTCGGTGATACCATGGGTAAATACCATCCCCACGGGGACAGCTCCATCTACGGCGCGCTGGTGAACATGGCCCAGGATTGGTCTACCAGGTATCCTCTGGTGGACGGCCACGGGAACTTCGGCTCCATGGACGGGGACGGCGCCGCCGCCATGCGTTACACCGAGGCCAGGCTGTCCAAGATCTCCATGGAGCTTCTGGCGGACATCAACAAGGACACAGTGGACTTCGACCCCAACTTCGACGATACGGAGAAGGAGCCTGTGGTGCTGCCCAGCCGCTATCCCAACCTGCTGGTGAACGGGACCATAGGCATCGCAGTGGGCATGGCGACCAATATACCGCCTCATAATCTGCGGGAAATCGTCAGCGCGATCGTGAAGATCATCGACAACAAGGTGGAGGAGAACAGGGAAACCTCCATCGAAGAGATACTGCCCATCGTGAAGGCCCCGGACTTCCCAACAGGGGGGCTGATACTGGGCACCAGGGGCTGCAATGAGGCCTACCGGACAGGCCGTGGCAAGGTGGTGGTGCGGGCCGTGACCAATATCGAGACCCTGGCGAACGGCAAGACCCAGATCATCGCCACGGAGCTTCCCTACATGGTGAACAAGGCCAATCTGATCATCAAGATAGCTGAGCTGGTGAAGCTGAAAAAGATAGACGGCATCACGGACATCCGGGACGAGTCCAACAGAGAGGGCGTCAGGGTGGTCATCGAGCTGCGCAAGGACGCCAATGCCAATGTGATCCTGAACCAATTGTACAAGCACACCCAGCTCCAGGACTCCTTCGGCGTCATCATGCTGGCTTTGGTGGATCAGCAGCCGAAGGTCATGAACCTTCTGGATATGCTGGGATACTATCTGCGGCATCAGGAAGAGGTGGTCACCAGAAGGACGAAATACGACCTGAACAAGGCCGAGGAGAGGGACCATATCTTACAGGGACTCTTAAAGGCCCTTGATTTCATAGATGAGGTCATATCCATCATCCGCAGCAGCCAGAACACCCAGATGGCCAAGGAGAGGCTCATGGAGCGCTTCGAGCTCTCTGACGTACAGGCCCAGGCCATCGTGGACATGCGCCTGCGGGCTCTGACAGGATTGGAGCGTGAGAAGCTTGAGAATGAACATAAGGAGCTGCAGATCCGCATCCGGGAGCTGAAGATGATCCTGGCGGACGAGAAATTGCTGCTGGGGGTCATCCGCAGGGAGATCATCGAGATTTCCGACAAATACGGGGACGACAGGCGCAGCAAGATCGGCTATGACGAGACGGACTTCTCCATGGAGGATCTGGTGCCCAGGGAGAACACGGTGATCGCCCTGACGGATCTGGGCTATATCAAGCGCATGACCGTGGACAACTTCAAGGCCCAGAACCGGGGCGGCAAGGGCATCAAGGGCATGCAGACCATCGAGGACGATTACATCGAGGATCTGCTGATGACCACCACCCACCATTATCTGTATTTCTTCACCAGCCTGGGAAGGGTGTACCGTCTGAAAGCATACGAAATCCCGGAGGCAGGCAGGACGGCCAGGGGCACTGCCATCGTGAACCTACTGCAGTTGGCCCCCGAGGAGAAGATTACGGCCATGATTCCCATCCAGGAGTACGACAATGAGAAGAACCTCTTCATGGTGACGAAGAAGGGCATCGTGAAGAAGACCTCCATGATGGAATTCAACAACATCCGCAAGAAGGGCCTCACAGCCATCATCCTGAAGGATGACGACGAGCTGATAGAGGTGAAGATCACCGATAAGGACAGTGAGATATTCCTGGTGACAAAGCTTGGCATGTGCATCCGCTTCCGGGAGACGGATCTGCGGGCCACGGGCAGGAGTTCCATGGGCGTCATCGGCATGAACCTGTCAGACGGGGACGAGATCATCGGCATGCAGCTCCAGAGCCAGGGGGATTCCCTGCTGATCGCCTCGGAGAATGGTATGGGAAAACGTACTTATCTTACCGAATTTACGGTACAGAACAGAGGCGGCAAGGGCGTGAAGTGCTACAAGATCACCGAGAAGACCGGAAACGTAGTGGGCATCAAGGCCGTCAATGACGAGAATGAGATCATGATGATCACCACCGAGGGCATCATCATCCAGATAAGGATGCAGGACATCTCCACTTTGAGCAGGATCACCTCCGGTGTGAAGCTGATGGATATGGAGGAGGGCGTCAGGATAGCGAAGATTGCCAAGGTCAGGGAGAGGATTTCCGACGGGGAGCAGGAGTTCGATAATCCGGAGGACGCCATGGAGGACATGGAAGAGAGGCCGGAGGAAGAGATGTCCGGGGAAGAGGCCAATCAATCGGAAGAAATCCTGGAATCGGGAAGCGGTGAGGAAGAAATTTCAGGACAATCGTGAAATATCAGTTGAAAAAGTGCTGTAAACAGTGGAATTTACCGGAAATACGTGGTAGAATCTAATCAAGGAGTAAAAGCTGCCGGGGTGGGAAACGGCCCGGCAGTCTGTGGATAAAAAGGAGGACATTTCAAAATGGAAGAAATCATGAAGGAAGCTGCGGAAGAAATCAAACAGGAGACCGCGGCGGCCGGAGAGGCAAAGGAAGAGGCTGTAAAGGAGGAGGCCGCACAGCCCGCGGAGGAGAACAAGGAGGCTGTAAAGGCAGAGGAAAAAGCTGCCCCGAAAGAACCAGCGAAGACAGAGGAAATCGGCACCACGGAGACCATGGAGGACTACAGCAAGGAGCTGGAGGCATCCTTTCGGGTCATCAAGGAGGGGGATGTGCTCTCCGGTTCCGTCATCGATGTGAATGAGCAGGGTGTGACTCTGGATCTGAACTATTATGCATCCGGCGTCATCAAGGTTGAGGATATGAGCAGGGATCCCTCCTTCTCCATCCTGCAGGATGTGCATGTGGGCGACGTGATAGAAGCCGTGGTGGTGAAGAAGGACGACGGCGCGGGCAATATCCAGCTGTCCAAGGTGGAAGCGGCGGATGTGATTGGCTGGGACAAGGTGCAGAAATATATGGATGACAAGACTGTCGTCACTGTCAAGGTCAGCGAGACCGTGAACAAAGGCGTGGTGGCTTTCCTGGAGGGCATCCGGGGCTTCATTCCCGCCTCCCATCTGTCCCTGAGCTATGTGGAGGATCTGAGCACTTTCGTGGGCAGGGAGCTGGAAGTCCATGTCATCACCGTGGAGAAGGGCAAGAAGAAGCTTGTGCTCTCCGCCAAGGAGGTATTGAGGGAGAAGGAAAAGGAGAACCTGAACCACAGGATCGCCATGGTAGCGCCGGGCAGCGTCCTGGAAGGAAAGGTGGAGAGCGTCATGCCCTATGGCGCCTTCGTGGATCTGGGAGAGGGCCTGAGCGGCCTGGTGCATGTGTCCCAGATTAGCCAGAAGAGGATCAAGACTCCATCCGAGGTGCTGAGCGTAGGCGATACCGTGAAGGTGAAGGTGCTGAACACCAACAATAACAAGATCAGCCTGAGCATGAAGGCCGTGGCGGAATCCGCGGAGACGGAGGATGTGGTGGACGAGAAGACAGCCGCCAAGTACAGCTCCAGGGAGTCCATCGGCACATCTCTGGGGGATCTGTTGAAGGGGATCAAGCTTTAATACGGGGCTTATGAGCGCCGTAGGATGAGGAATGATACAAGAAGGGCCGATTCATTTCGTTTTGGATGAAATGAATCGGCCCTGCTCTATAGATACAGATTCCTGGTATCCCCGCCGGTCCCGGAGGGAACGCTGTGGTTCATTCCTGTCACACGGAAAATAACAGGATAAGCGCAAAAACGGCGCAGACTGTTACGAAAATTCCCAAAATTCTTATCAACAGAAGCTTTCCCCTGGTTTGCAGGGACTCCTTTGTCACGTATTTGGGAGATACCGCCATGATGATGCCCATGATCGCAATGAAGATCGTCCAGATTATTTGTAATATATTTTGCATACCTTTTCTCCTTCGTTCCTGTCATGGATTTTGATGACTGCATCTCTATGTTACATCTCTTCCTGCCTCCTGTCAACAGCGCTGTCCGGTCGATTTCAGTCGGAATCTGAAATTCCCGTGATCGAGCTGCCGTTTAGAGCTATAACGCCTGATGGGGATTCCGATTTATTCCCGCGAGCAATGGGCAAGCGGCCGTGCTTGCAGCGGGGTATTTTATTGTGGAATCAGCCAATACCCCCGCTCATCCCTGTCCATGAGCCGCTCGGAAATCATATCCCGCCTGATGGTGCAGAAATCGTCATGGAAATCCGCGATGAGGATGTTGACCTCCCGCTCGGAATAGATCCTGCCAGGCTGGAAGGCCTTTGCAATCTCCTCCAGCACGATTCGCTCCTTTTTGCGCTGGGCTGGAATGGATTTCAGCTTTCCGTACTCGAAGAAGGCGTCTATCACCTTCTTCCGGTAGGCCTGCTCCCGCTTCTCCTGGAGATCCGCTTCGTCCGACTGCTCCTTCAGGATGTCCAGAATCTTCACGGCAAAGGTGTCCTGGCACAGGGAATACATGGTATAATACTGGGTCTTATAGGACTTGACGGCATCAATCTCCGACAGCTTGCGCAGATGGAAGGAAATCGTGGCCGGAGTCAGGTTCAGCCGCTCCGCCAGCAGTTCCACATACATATCTTCCACGGCCAGGGACTTCAATATCTGCAGCCTGGACTTGTCTGCCAGGCATTTGAACATTCTGATTGCGTTTTCTTCTGTCATAATGATTCCCCCCATATCTTTTGAAAAGTATCCCGAATCTCGGCCAGGGCTTCCAGTCTGGTCTGCTCCTGCACTATCTTCAGGTCGTCGCCGTGTTCCTTTGCTTCCGTGAGATAGCTTTCCCAGGTCTCTTGAAATAAGGTGAGTTTTGTGTCTAAGAATCTGACGCGTTCGCTTTCCTCCTGTGATACCCGGACGGAGGCCTGGAAGATTGTTTTGACGATTTGGAAGATATTCGTCCGGATTTTCTCAAAGTTGGCCTCGTCTCTACGATTGTCCGCTATCAGGCGGAGAGTATCTTCCTGTACGGAGGAGGTTCGCTGGTCAAGGTAGTTAATGAATGTCTGGATTTTTTCGCTTTCCATAGTTTTACCCCTTTCTAATTTAATATTTTTATTTGATTATATATTAATGATATAGATATGTCAATAATTAATTATATATATATCTAATTAAAATGAAAACAATTTATTTTACTTTTTTTGGATGCGATTGTTTGACATTTTCATCAGGCCATATTATCATGGAGACATGACTACATTTGATTCAAAACAGACTGCAACGCTGACTGGTTCGATTGCATGATTGCATTAGGCAGTATTCAGCGTTATGCAGCATAATTACATTATCGGGTAAGAAATGTATAATGGAACTTAGATAATAAAAACAGGAGGTCAGCCATTGAAGAAGATAATCCTATGGTCCATGGCAAACTATAAAGGAAGCTTAAAAAAGATTCTGACATATGTAAAATATTATACGTCTTTTCGTATCGTAAAAAGGGATGGAAAATGGATGCAGAAGCCCCGCTATGAGGAGCCGTTTTATGATGCCATGACTTTCGATATCAATAATACATGCAACTTGCGCTGCAGGTTCTGCTTTAACGACTTTGAACAGAAAGCATGTTATATGTCAGAGGAAGTATACCGGAAGATACTGAGCCTTTTTCCTTTGATCAGACCTCTGAAAAGCTTGGGGGGCAGGAATCCTTTTTTCATGCCTTTATGAGCCGTCCATAGCCCCGAATTTTCTGAAATTTTTAAAATTGCTGCCGAAATCCGGCAGAAAGAATGTCTTTTTCACTTCCAATTTCTGCAGAGCCATGACAGAAGAGGAAATCCGCACCATTTTTTCGGCAAATATCCGTCATGTGAATCTGTCGGTAGAGACGCTTAAGCCTGAGAGATACCGCGAAATCTGCTCATCCGTCCAGTTCGAAAGCTTTTATCATAATCTTGAAAAAATTGCAAAGGTAAATGCGGAACGCCGCTTAGGAACGCACTGGGCAAAACTGTACTGCATCACAATGGTATTGAAAGAAAACAGGGATGAACTTTCCGCGATTGGAAAATTCTGCGGCGAAAAGCTCAAAGCGGCGAGACATGATTTTCGCACACCTTATATCAGTGACACAGCGAATAACGCGGATTGGAATAGGGGACAGTTCATGGATGAGACAGAATGTGGGCATGTGTCCCGGGAATTGGCAGAACTGCATCTTCCCATTACGCTGGACATTCATTCAAAGGAAGAACTGTTTTCCCATAGAAAAGAGGCAGACGCCTGGGCGGAAGAGACAGACGCCGCAGCGGAAGATACGGCGCAGAATCGGGAATCCATTGCGAAGAGGCTGGAAGAAATGCGGCTTTGCATGGACAAGGAATTTCTGTTTCTTCGGTTCCATCCATCCGGTCTGTGCATCCCTGGTACAGCAGGGGAGAACGCCTGTATTGCAAATACGGAGGACAGCTGCGGCTTCTTCAAAAACAGGCTGACGCGTCTGTATAGGCGAAGAGCAGAGGCTTTTCTGATGCCGGATGTGGTCTTTGCTTCTTTTAAAGCTGAGGACGCCAGGGAAATATCTGCGCGGGTGATGTTTTACGCAATGAGGTCGAATCCGGTGTACCTGCATTTAGAGGGATGGATTCAAACTCCCGAAATTTCCGGGGATTTCCTTTTGTTTGCCACAGCGAAAGGAAAGGCGGGGGGAAAGCAGATGTTCCTTGCCCTGGAGCAGCCATGTCCCAAATGGATGCATGATTCAAATGCACATTTTTACGATTTTACGCTATGTTTGGAATGGAATAAGATAGACCGTCCTTTGTGCGATTTGACATTTCTGATAGTAGCGAAAAGAGACCTTACACCCATATATCAGTACAGATATCCCTATGGGATTTTATGAGTCCTATGGATTCTCCATGAAAGAGTTCCGTGTAAGATGCGAAATGTTTGACTTTACGCGGCCCATATTGTATAATTACCACCATAATTGCAAAGGAGCGGACAAGATATGCATTGGTCAGATAAGATTGCGGAAAAAATCATCAGCAGGAACCCAGACAAGGAAGAATACGTATGCGCCGCCGGGATAAGCCCCTCCGGCTCTATCCATATAGGCAATTTCAGGGACATTGCCACCAGCCTATTCGTGGTGAAAGCCCTGGAGCGAAAAGGCAAAAAGGCGAAGCTGCTTTTCTCCTGGGATGAATATGACAGAGTCAGGAAGATACCTGTGAACGTGGCGAAAGTCAGGAACGACATGGAGAAATATATCGGGGCGCCCTACGCGGATGTCCCCAACCCTTTCGACACAGAGGAGAAGACATACGCGGAATATTTTGAAAAGGAATTTGAGGCTGCCATAAAAAGATTCGGCATCAAGATGGATTACAGATACCAGGCCCAGATGAACAAGAGCGGCAAGTACAAGGACTATGTCATCGAAGCGTTGAAAAAACGTGGAGAAATATTCGATATCCTGGACAGCTTCCGGACTCAGGACGCCCGGGAGGGCGAGCGGGAGGCCTATTATCCTGTGGCAATCTATTGCCCGGAGTGCGGCAGGGACACCACGAAGATTACAGAACTCTCCCAGGACTGCACCAAAGCGAAGTACGTCTGCGTCTGCGGCCATGAGGGGGAGCATGACTTCACGAAGGACTTCAACTGCAAGCTGGCCTGGAAGATAGACTGGCCCATGCGCTGGAAATATGAGCAGGTGGACTTCGAACCCGGCGGGAAGGATCACGCCAGCCCCGGGGGCAGCTATGACACCAGCAAAGTCATCTCTAGGAAGATTTTCGATTACGAAGCGCCCCTGTTCGAGGGCTATGAGTTTATCGGCATCAAGGGGGTGGCAGGAAAGATGTCCGGCTCCACAGGCCTGAACCTGACGCCGGAAACGCTGCTGAACATCTACCAGCCGGAAGTCATCCTCTGGCTCTACGCCAAGGCGGAGCCCAACAAGGCCTTTGACTTCTGCTTTGACGACGGAATCCTGCGGCAGTATTTCGAGTTCGACAAGCAGTACAATAGCTTCCTGGACGGTACGGCGGATGATTATATACGTGATATCATGAACAACTGTCTCATGTTCGATGAGAAGATTAAGACAGTGCCCATGTCCCACCTGGTGCAGCTGGGCTCCATCGTGGACTTCAACGTGGAGATGCTGGAGACCGTGTTCAAGAAGATTGGCACGCCTTATAAATATGAAGATTTCAAGGAGCGGCTTGGCCTGGCAAAGTTTTGGCTGGAGAACTGCTCCCCGGAGAACGTGAACAGGCTCTGCCCTGTGCGGAACTGGCCTGTGTACGATGGGCTGGACGAGAAGGAGAGGGATGCGGTGAAGATGCTCCACGCCTACCTGTCCGGCAACGAGTATACGCTGGATGAGCTGAACAAGGAGCTCTACGAGATTCCCAAGCGGATTTACGGCTATGAGGCGGAGAACCTGAAAGCCCTCCAGGGCACCTTCTTCAAGAATGTGTACAGGCTCCTTTTAAATAAGGAAAAGGGCCCCAGGCTCTACCTGTTCCTGTACGCCATCGAGAAGGACAAGTTCCTGTCACTGCTTGATTTCTCCACACCGAAGACGGAAGAGGAGGAGAAGGCGCTGACGGCTCCTGCGCAGGAGCCCGTGGAAGAGGAGCCTGCAGTGGAATACGGCGAGCCTGACGAAGTGGCGCCCATAGGGGAGGAAATCGACATCGAGGAATTCCGGAAGATCGACCTGCGGGTCTGCAAGGTGCTGAAATGCGCCGAAATCAGGAAGTCCCATAGCTGCTATAAGCTGACCCTGTTCGACGGGCTGAAGGAGAGGGTCATCGTGTCCAGCATCAAGCAGTATTACAAGCCGGAGCAGCTGATCGGCAAGAAGATCATCGTGGTGGCAAATCTCCAGCCCACCCGGTTCGTTGGGGTCAAGAGCGAGGGCATGCTGCTGGCCGGGACGAACAACGCCTGTGGCTGCCAGGTGGTGATTGTGGACGACATCGTGCCGGAGGGGACCAGGATTTGCTGATTCTGTGCCAATAAAAGCCGGAAGAAAGGACGGATAGTCGCCAGGATGCAAAGTGTAATGGAGTATAAGGGGGAATTCTTTCCCCCTTATAATTTTTGCAATTTTTTCCACAAAAAAATGAAATCTGTTGCCTAATACCGGTCATATCGTTTATAATATAAGCTAATAGAATCCTCTCTTGGATTCTATTAGATAAGTTTAATAGAATCCTTTCTTGGATTCTATTAGATAAGTTTAATAGAATCCTTTCTTGGATGAGAGGATTCTGTTGGATTCACGATGAATGCCATGATGTGGTAGAAAGGTGAGGTATGAGAGTATGATTGTACCCAGACATTTTGAGAACCTGAGAGTACTTCATGAGAACACCATGCCTGACAGGGCATACTATGTCCCTGCAGCCAGGCGGCATGAAGATCTGGTGGAGCACAGAGAGCAGTCGGAGCGCTTTGCCCTGCTGAACGGCGAGTGGGACTTCTGTTACTATGACAGCGTCTACGACTTGAAGGAGGAGTTCTACCGGGAGGACTGCGGACTGAACCCGGACTGGAAGACCATCCCCGTGCCCTCGGTATGGCAGATGCACGGATACGACAGGCATCAGTATACCAATGTGAACTATCCCTTCCCCTTAGATCCGCCTTATGTGCCCCATGAGAATCCCTGCGGCACCTACCGCCATCATTTTACCTGGCACAAGGACATGGCAGCGCCGAAGACCTTCCTGAATTTCGAGGGCGTGGACTCCTGCTTCTATGTGTGGGTGAACGGGCAGTACGTGGGCTACAGCCAGGTGTCCCACGCCACGGCAGAATTCGATGTGACAGGCTTCCTGAAAGAGGGGGAGAACCTGCTGGCCGTGCTGGTGCTGAAATGGTGCGAC
>NZ_CAPDXS010000134.1:0-14811 GCF_948601915.1 uncultured Acetatifactor sp.
ATCTGGTGACTGGAGTTCAGACGTGTGCTCTTCCGATCTCCTTTGCCACGGACACCTACGAGACGGAGTACATGTTCCTCTACACGGCGGAGGGCTATGAGGGTGTCCTGGCGGAATGCAACGAAGGGACGCTGGAGTGGGTGAAGAAGAGGGAAGTCTGCGAGCTGCCCATCTGGGAGGGGGATAAGATATTCTTCCGCCTGCTGGAGGAAGAGGCCGGATTCTTCTCCCTGAAGATGACATATCAAAAAGACAGGCTTGTGGAGGCTGTCCTGAACGGACAGGACTGCATGCCGTAAGGAATCATCGGTACAAAATATAACGAAATATTGACGGAGAGGATTCGCTTTTATGTGTGGAATAGTAGGATTTACCGGCAGCCATCAGGCAGCGTCTATCCTTTTGGACGGCCTGTCCAAGCTGGAGTACAGAGGCTATGACTCGGCGGGCATCGCCGTGCGGGACGGGGAGGAGCTGGCCCAGGTGGTCAAGGCCACGGGGAGGCTCCGCAACCTCTATGAAAAGACCGACGGCGGAAATGCGCTCACGGGCACCTGCGGCATCGGCCATACCAGATGGGCCACCCACGGGGAGCCCACCCAGACCAATGCCCATCCCCATGTGAGCGGGAACTGCACCGGATCCGCCTCCGGCCAGGTGGAGTCCGAGGTGGTGGGCGTCCACAACGGCATCATCGAGAACTACCAGGAGCTTCGGGAAAAGCTCCTGCGGCACGGATACCAGTTCTACAGCGACACGGATACGGAGGTCGTGATCAAGCTGGTGGATTACTATTATAAAAAGTACAAAATCGGCCCCGTGGACGCCATCGCCAAGACCATGGTGCGCGTCCGCGGCTCCTACGCCCTGGAGCTGATGTTCCGGGACTACCCGGGGGAAATCTGGGTGGCCAGGAAGGACAGCCCCATGATCATCGGGCTTGCGCAGGGGGAGACCTATGTGGCCTCCGATGTGCCGGCGATCCTGAAGTACACCAGATCCGTCTACTATATCGGCAATCTGGAGTTTGCAAGGCTGACGCCGGGAGAGGCCGTGTTCTACGACTTGAACGGCGACAAGATCCAGAGGGAGCCGGTGGAGGTGACATTCTCCGCGGAGGCGGCGGAGAGGGGCGGCTTCGAGCACTTTATGATGAAGGAAATCCATGAGCAGCCCAAAGCGGTGGCCGACACCCTGGGCTCCCTGATCAAAGACGGGCGGATTGACCTGAGCGGAGCCGGATTGGACCAGGAGGGGATGGCAAAGGTGCGGGACATCATCGTGGTGGCCTGCGGCTCCGCCTGGCATGTGGGGATGGCCTGCCAGTATGTGATAGAGGATCTGACGGATATCTCCGTGCGGGTGGAGCTGGCATCGGAGTTTCGGTACAGGAAGCCCCGCTTCCGGGCCGATACCCTGGTCCTTGTGATCTCCCAGTCCGGAGAGACCGCGGATACCCTGGCGGCATTGCGGCTGGCAAAGGAGAACGATGTGCCCACGCTGGCGATCTTCAACGTGGTGGGCAGCTCCATCGCCAGGGAGGCGGATCATGTGATCTATACCCTGGCTGGCCCGGAGATCGCCGTGGCGACCACAAAGGCATACAGCACCCAGCTCATCGCCGGATACTGCCTGGCGGTGCAGCTCGGCTTTGTGAAGGGCATGATCGACGAGGAAGCTTACGCCCATTATCTCGACGAGCTGCTGCTCATCCCACAGAAGATAGAGCGGCTTTTGGAGGAGAAGGAGCGCATCCAGTGGTTCGCCGCGAAATACGCCAATGCCCGGGACGTGTTCTTCATCGGCCGGGGAATCGACTATGCAGTCTGCCTGGAGGGGAGCCTGAAGCTGAAGGAGATATCCTATATCCACAGCGAGGCCTACGCCGCCGGGGAGCTGAAGCACGGCACAATCAGCCTGATCGAGGAGGGGACGCTGGTAATCGGCCTCCTGACCCAGAGCGACCTGTACGAGAAGACCGTCTCCAACATGGTGGAGTGCAGGTCCAGGGGAGCCTACCTCATGGGGCTGACCACCTACGGAAAGTATGCCACGGAGGACCAGGTGAACTTCACGGTATATATCCCAAAGATCGATGAGCATTTCGTGGGGAGCCTGGCGGTGGTCCCGCTGCAGCTTCTGGGGTACTATATCTCTGTGGCCAGGGGACTTGACGTGGATAAGCCCAGGAACCTGGCGAAGAGCGTGACGGTGGAATAGGGGCGATAGGAAAGGAAGGGGGCGCTGGCGGTCTTGACAGCGTCCCTTTTATGTGATATAAGTGTATTGAGAATATTAATACACATAGATAATGCGCCATATGGCACATGATACCGGAAAGGAAGAGCGGATGATTTTGTTAGACTATCGGGACAAGCGCCCTCTCTATGAGCAGATGGCGGAGAAGCTGGAGCGCCTGATTGTGAACGGCGGGCTGGAGCCGCTGACCAGGATGCCCAGCGTGCGCAGCCTGGCCGTGGAGCTGTCCGTGAACCCCAACACGGTCCAGCGGGCCTATGCCCAGCTGGAGCAGGACGGCTATCTCTACACCGTCTCCGGCAGGGGGAGCTTCGTGACGGCCAGGGAAGAATGGCAGGAGAACAGGCAGAACAGGATATGGCAGGAATGGCGGGCGGCCACCGCACAGGCCAGGGAGGCGGGAATCCCGGCAGAACGGCTGATCGCGGGAATCCGCCAGATTTATGGGGAGGACGGACAATGATAGAATTCAAAAAAGTAGTCAAGCGCTTCGGCGATGTGAAAGCCATAGACGATGTCAGCGCCGCCATAGATGAGGGGCATGTGTTCGGCCTGATCGGCACCAACGGCGCGGGGAAGTCCACCCTGATGCGGCTGGCCAGCGGCGTCCTGAGAGCCGACAGGGGCAGCGTCATCGTGGACGGGGAGGAGATTTATGACAATCCTGCCGGAAAGGCAAATATCTTCTATATCTCCGACGACCAGTATTTCTTCCGAAACGGCACGCCCATGGACATGCTGCGCCTGTACCGGACCTACTACCCGGGCTTCGACAGCGCCAAATGGCAGGAACTCATGGGAAAATTCGGCCTGGATCAGGGCCGCAAGGTGAACACCTTTTCCAAGGGGATGAAGAAGCAGCTCTCCATCCTCTGCGGGATCAGCGCGAACACGAAATATCTGTTCTGCGACGAGACATTCGACGGCCTGGACCCTGTCATGCGCCAGGCGGTGAAGGCCCTGTTCGTCAGGGAGATAGAGGAGAGGGGCCTGACCCCGGTGATCGCCTCCCACAACCTGCGGGAGCTGGAGGACATCTGTGAGTCCGTAGGGCTCCTGCACAGGGGCGGCATCCTCTTCGAGAGGGACTTGGACGAGATGAAGCTGAACCTCCATAAGGTGCAGTGCGTCATCAAAGAGGAGGAGATGCTGCGCCGGATCAAAGAGGGCATGGAAATCCTGACCATGGACAACAGAGGCGCCCTCTACACCTTTACGGCCAGAGGCAGCAGGCAGGAGGTGGACGCGTTCCTGGAGGGCCTGGCGCCCGTATTCTACGAGCTGCTGCCCCTGTCCCTGGAGGAGATATTCATCAGCGAAACGGAGGTGAAGGGATATGACGTCAAAGAACTTCTTTTTTAAGGTCATGAGGGAAGACCTGAGACATAAAATCTGGATGCTGGCCCTGTCCGCCTTGGGGAGCTTCCTGATGCTGACCGTGGCATGGCTGATCTGGCGCAGCAACCAGGCGGGCGTCGAGGAGATGGCGGCAGAGGGAATCCGCTTCCGCGGGATGGACAGCAGGGAATACCTGATTGGGGAGACGGTGTCCTTTTTCAGGGAATACGTCTCCATGACAGGAGGGATAGTGGCCATTGCCGGGGCCGTCATAACGGGACTCTTCGGCTTCCGCTTCGTCTTCCATAAGAATATGGTGGATGCCTACCACAGCCTGCCCGTGAAGCGGGACGCCCTGTTCGGGGCCTGCTTCCTGAATGGCTTCCTGCTCTGGTTCCTGCCCTTCATCGCGTTCTACCTGCCCACCCTGGCCCTGGCGGCAGGCTTTCTGGGAAAGCTGGGCGCAGGCGGGGAGCATATGGGCCGGCTCTTCGGGGCCGCGGCCCTGACCCTGGCCACATTGGCCACCGTGTTCCTGCTGGTCTACGGCCTGGTGCTGACGGCAGTGATGCTGAGCGGCAATATCCTCAATACCCTGGTCAGCATGGCGATTCTGGGCCTGGGGGGCATAAGCGCCGTGGGAATCCTGTACGCCTTTTTCCTGTCCTATATGGACAGGTTCTACGACATGTGGAACTGGAGCGCTCTGTCCCATGTCTCTCCCCTCTTCGCGGCCCCGGCTCTGCTCTACTGGAGGATGGGGACGGAGGGCGGTCTGGGGAGCTTCCTGGGGAAGCTGGCAGTGGATTTTGTCCTGGCGGCGGCTCTGGGGTGCTTAGCATGGCTGCTGTACCGCAGGAGGGCTTCCGAGCTGGCGGAGCAGGGGGTGAAGAACCGTGCGGCCAAGACCCTGATGAAGATTCTGGCGGGAATCGTGGCGGGCATGTGCGGATGGATGCTGTTCCAGTTGTTCGTGGGCGGCCAGATGCTGGCCTGGGGAATCTTCGGCCTGACCCTTTCCGCCCTGCTCTGCCTTGGGGTGCTTAACATCATATTCAGCATGGATTTCAAGGCATTCTTCACCCATAAGCGCCAGATGGCGGCTGTGCTGGCCGTGACGCTGCTCATCAGCTTCGCTTTCAACTGGGACTGGATGGGTTATGACGACTATCTGCCGGAAAAGGAGGAAATCGCGGAGATAGGGGTCTGGACAGGGGAGTTCAGCAATCGCTATACCTTGGTCGATTTCCAGGACTCCCCGCTTTTCAGGATGCGCTTCCAGGATACGGACGCCATCTACGCCTACCTGGAGCGGGCCATAGAAGAGGAGCCACGGGGAGTGTGGATCAATTTGCCCACCAGGGTCACCCTGAAAAGCGGCAGGAGCTATTATAGGAGATACTGCATAGACAGCCGGGACAAGGACTTGCTCTGGCCCCTGCTCTCCCACGAGGAATATGTGGAATACGCTTTCTGCATCAGCCAGGAGATGCTGGAACGCTGTGAGAAGTTCGAGCTCCAGCGCCAGGGATACGGGGAGGTGTTTTCCCTGAGGGATTTCGGGCCGGAGGCCTTTTGGACGATTATTCAGGCCTACAACCGGGATGTGCTGGAGAATCCGGAGGGCGCGTTCCAGGATAAGGGAAGGCGGTTGGCCAGCCTGGAATTCAATGCTTGGGGCAGAGCGGAAATCAGCACTATGGTCAGGATAAGCATCTACGACACCATGGAGCATACCCTGGAGGCCCTGGAGGACGTAGGCCTCGGAGAATGGGCGGCGCCGCCGGATCCCGGGGAAATCACTGCCATATCTTTAAGCCTGCCCGGAAACTATGAGGAGATGACGGCGGAGGAGATGACAGACCTTGCCAGGAAGTATTACGGGCTGGCCGGGGACCAGGAGGACCAGGAGGAGCAGGAGAAGGCCGAACTCTTCGGAGAGACCATCCAGGCCACTCCGGACAGGGAGTTTGGGCTGCTGCCCGCGCTGGAGATTACCGACCGGGCACTGATAGAGGAGCTGTGGGCGCTTATGGACTATTCCGATCCCTGCCGCAGCGACAGCCTGTTCCGGGAGGGCGGCGTGGAGGTATCCTGCTTGGACAGAGAGGGAAATTCCCTGCGCTGCTACCTGCCCATGGGCGTGCTTCCCGAGAAATATATCCTGATGTTCGGGGACTGTTCATAAAATATTGATGAAATATTCATATCTTCCCACAGCTAAGTGTTGAATCCGCCGGACAAATCTGGTACAATAAAGGGCAGGGCTTTTATACAAGGCCATAGAAAGGTATGAATAACCGTGAAGATAATCGATAAGGTATTTGGCACTCACAGCGAGAGGGAAATCAAGAGAATCATGCCCCTGGTGGAGAAAATCGAAGGGCTGCGTTCCCAGATGCAGGCCCTCTCCGATGAGGAGCTGCGGAACAAGACTGCGGAATTCAAGAAGAGGCTGGCGGAGGGAGCGACTTTGGACGACCTGCTTCCCGAGGCCTACGCCACCGTCAGGGAGGCCACGGCCAGGGTGCTGAAGACAGAGCATTACAGAGTACAGCTGATCGGCGGCATCATCATGCACCAGGGCCGCATCGCAGAGCTGCGCACCGGTGAAGGAAAGACCCAGACATTCCTGCTCCCGGCCTACCTCAATGCCCTGGAGGGCAAGGGCGTCCATGTGGTGACGGTGAACGACTATCTGGTAAAGCGTGACGCGGAGTGGATGGGACAGGTGCATGAGTTCCTGGGCCTGTCCGTGGGAATGATCCTCAACAGCATGACCAGCGAGGAGCGCCAGAAGGCCTACCAGTGCGACATCACCTATGTGACCAACAACGAGCTGGGCTTCGATTACCTGCGCGACAATATGGTCATCTACAAGGAGCAGCTTGTCCTGCGGGGCCTGCACTTCTGCATCATAGACGAGGTGGACTCGGTGCTGATCGACGAGGCCAGGACGCCTCTGATCATCTCCGGCCAGAGCGGCAAATCCACCGCCCTCTACGAGATGTGCGACCTGCTGGCCCGCCGGATGCAGAGGGGCGCGGACGTGCAGGAGCTGACCAAGATGGACGCCATCATGGGCGTGGTCCAGGAGGAGAGCGGGGACTTCATCGTCAACGAGAAGGACAAGGTGGTGAACCTCACCGCGGCCGGCGTGAAGAAGGTGGAGGATTTCTTCCATATCCAGAACTACGCGGATCCCGAGAACTTGGAGATCCAGCACAATATCATACTGGCCCTGCGTGCCCACAACCTGATGTTCCGCGACCAGGACTATGTAGTCAAGGACGACCAGGTGCTGATCGTGGACCAGTTCACCGGGCGCATCATGCCCGGGCGGCGGTATTCCGACGGCCTGCACCAGGCCATAGAGGCAAAGGAGCATGTGAAGGTGAAGCGGGAGAGCAAGACTCTGGCCACCATCACCTTCCAGAATTTCTTTAACCTGTTCGAGAAGAAATGCGGCGCTACCGGTACGGCCCTCACGGAGGAAAAGGAGTTCCGGGAGATATACGGCATGGACGTGGTGGAAGTGCCCACCAATCTGCCGGTCATCCGTAAGGACTTGCAGGATGCGGTGTACAAGACCAAGGCAGAGAAGCTGAAGGCCATCGTGGACGCGGTGGAGGAGGCCCATGCCAAGGGCCAGCCCGTGCTGGTGGGCACCATCACCATCGAGGCCAGCGAGGAGCTGAGCAAGATGCTGACCAGGCGGGGCATCCAGCACAAGGTGCTGAACGCCAAGTTCCACGAGATGGAGGCGGAGATCGTGGCAGATGCCGGCGTCCACGGTGCGGTGACCATCGCCACCAACATGGCGGGCCGCGGTACGGACATCAAGCTGGACGAGGAGTCCAGGGCAGCGGGCGGCCTGAAGATCGTGGGTACGGAGCGACATGAGTCCCGGCGTATCGACAATCAGCTCCGGGGACGTTCCGGCCGTCAGGGAGACCCCGGCGAGTCGAAGTTCTACATTTCCCTGGAGGACGACCTGATGCGGCTGTTCGGCTCTGAGCGGCTGATCAGCATGTTCAACAGGCTGGGCGTGCCCGAGGGGCAGGAAATCGAGCACAGCGCCCTGACCAATGCCATCGAGTCTGCCCAGAAGAAGATAGAGAACAACAACTTCGGCATCCGAAAGAATCTGCTGGAGTACGACAGGGTCATGAGCGAGCAGCGGGAAATCATCTATGACGAGCGTCTGCGGGTGCTGAACGGCGAGAGCATGCGGGACTTCATCTACAAGATGATCACAGATATCGTGGAGAACTGCGTGGACACCAGCATCAACGACGACGCGCCTGTGGAGGAGTGGAACTTCGGCGAGCTCAACACCCTGCTGATCCCCACCATCCCCCTGGAGCCCGTCACGGCGGAGCGGGTGGCCAAGCCTAAGAAGAACAGCTTAAAGCAGCAGCTCAAGGAGGAGGCCGTGAAGCTCTATGAGAGCAAGGAGGCGGAGTTCCCCAACGCGGAGGCCATCAGAGAGCTGGAGCGGGTCATTCTGCTGAAGGTCATAGACAGGAAATGGATGGACCATATCGACGACATGGAGCAGCTGCGCCAGGGCATCGGCCTCCAGGCCTACGGCCAGAGGGATCCTCTGGTGGAGTACAAGATGAGCGGCTACGACATGTTCGATGAGATGACCCAGAACATCAAGGAGGAGACCGTCCGGATGCTGCTGCACATCAAGGTGGAGCAGAAGGTGGAGCGGGAGCAGGTGGCCAAGGTCACCGGCACCAACAAGGACGATTCCCTGGCCAAGGCCCCTGCCAAGCGCGCCAATGCCAAGGTCTATCCCAACGATTCCTGCCCCTGCGGCAGCGGCAAGAAGTACAAGCAGTGCTGCGGAAGGAAATGATATGTAGATGTAAGAAATCAAAGAAGTCATTGAGTGGTGCGATGAAAAAGGCCATACGGAGCATGAGATTCTGGAATTGATCAGAAGGATCGTGGACGCGATGCCGAGGGAAGAAAAAGCGGAATAAGCCGGACGGGATGCTGCACAAGAGAGCGTTTCATAGTATACGAAAGATGGTACAATGAATGCGGAAAAGGAGGCAGAATGGAATCGATGACGAAGGAAGAGATGCAGAGATTCTTAATTAAAGAAGCCCGGAGAGGCAGCACGGAGATGGAAGCATACCGGAATTTGATGGAAATACTGGGAATCGAATTTCCCATCGAAGCAAAAAAAGAAAATGCCGGATAAACTGCGGCAAAAGGTTCGACAAAATGATTTTACAGAAAGAAGGTGACGTTAAGTGGTAGAATTAGATCAGATGAAGACAGAACTACAGTCCTACGAAACTCCATTAGCGGAAGTGAGGGATTCACTTTGACCTCGCTAACAAGGTGAAGCGGATCGAAGAACTGGAGCGGGAGATGGAAGCCCCGGGCTTCTGGGACGACCCCGACAGCTCCAACAAGAAAATGAAGGACCTGAAAGACTTAAAGGGCACCGTGGAGGGCTGCAACAAGCTCTCCGGCCAGTATGAGGACATCCTGACCCTCATCGAGATGGGATACGAGGAGAACGACGCCTCCCTGATTCCCGACATCCGCAGCGAACTGGACGAGTTCATCGCGCAGTTCGAGGAGCTGCGCATCGGCACCCTGCTCTCCGGCGAGTACGATGCCAACAATGCCATCCTGAAGCTCAACGCGGGCGCAGGCGGCACAGAGAGCTGCGACTGGTGCAGCATGCTCTACCGCATGTACACCAGATGGGCGGAGCGCAAGGGCTTCAATCTGGAAGTGCTGGACTTCCTGGACGGGGACGAGGCGGGCATCAAGTCGGTGACTTTCCAGGTCAATGGCACCAATGCCTACGGCTATCTGAAATCCGAGAAGGGCGTCCACAGGCTGGTGCGCATCTCGCCGTTCAATGCCCAGGGCAAGCGCCAGACCTCTTTCGTGTCCCTGGACGTGATGCCGGACATCGAGGAAGATTTGGACGTAGAGATTGACGAGAAAGACCTGCGTATCGATACCTACCGAAGCAGCGGCGCAGGCGGGCAGCATATCAACAAGACCTCCTCCGCCATCCGCATCACCCACATCCCCACAGGGACAGTGGTGCAGTGCCAGAACGAGCGCAGCCAGTTCCAGAACAAGGACAAGGCCATGCAGATGCTGAAGGCCAAGCTGTTCCTCTTGAAGCAGGAGGCCAATGTGGAGAAGCTCTCCGATATCCGCGGCGAGGTGAAGGACATCGGCTGGGGGAACCAGATCCGATCCTACGTGCTGCAGCCGTACAAGATGGTGAAGGACCTGCGGACGGATGTGGAGACAGGCAACACGGACGCGGTGCTGGACGGCGGGCTGGATCTGTTCATCAACGGGTATCTGAAGTGGATCAGCGTCTCCCAGAAGCAGCAGTGAAACGGAAGACGCAATGATGGAATAAACCATGGAATAGGGCCATAAAGAAAGTCGGATGCTTTGCCGCCACAGCAGAGCATCCGACTTTTTACGCGGGATTCATCAAATCGAGAAAGAAATAAGTGTAGGTCATCTGCATGAAAGGCTCAAGCCACAGGAAACCGATGCCGAAGCTTAGGAGGCACAGAAGCATCAAGGGCAGGAAGCTCAGCTCCAGCAGGAACAGGCGCTTCCGGTTCCCCTTCATGAGGCGCCAGCACAGCTTCAGGGTCTCCTTCCCGGACTTCTCGGGGAAATCCAGCATCAGGAAGAAAGACATGGCCAGCCCTAAGGAAATGGGGACATAGACGCACAGCCCCACTGCCGTGGCCAGCAGCGCCGGCAGCATCCACTTGGCATCCCTGGTGTTCAGGAGATTCTGGGACAGGTACTGCCCCGGCCCCAGGCACACCGTGTTGCACAGCGTGACGGCGGCGGAGACCACAAGGGCTTTCTTCGAATCGTTTTTGAACCCGTAGAACAGATCCCTGGTGAAGGGCTGCTGCCCGCAGGCGATGTTCAGGAAATAGAGGGCTATCCCCGCGTTCATGACGCCCAAGAGGATGTTGGCGGCCAGGAGCACCACATCGAAGACGATGGTCACCGCCCGGGCCGCGCTGACGGAACCGCTCATGGCATAGACGGAACGCATGGTGCTGTTGGCCACGGAATTGACGACCAGCCGCGCGAACCAGGATATCACGAAGCTCAGGAACATGATCGATATGGCGCCCTTGTACTTGCCCTCCAGCCTGTCCCTTGCCGCGTTCTTCAGTTCATAGTTTTTCTTGTACTGTTTCATGTGCTGAGCCTTTTCCTCCATATGGGAAATCAGTGGGCGGGACGACTACGCCGCGTAGTCCAGGTTCATGCCCGCATATTTCACCCTGTCCGCGCTCTTGAGATCCTGCTGGTAGGGATTGTCTTCATTATAATATTTGATCTGGGTGTGGGTAGTGCCGCCGGATACATAGGTGCGGCCGCACTCCGGACAGACTCCCGTATGGATGGACACCGAGGCGGAGACTACCTTGCCGTCCTTCATGGCGGCTTTCTTGTACGCGTTGGACACATGCTCCTGCTCGTGGGCCCGCACAGCCGAAGCCGCGCTCTCCGGGGAGATATGCTGCGCGGTCTTGAAGGAGACCATCTCGTCGGAGCCGTCCTTGTACTTGCGCTCCTTGCAGGTCTGGCATTCCTCCGCAGGGTCTTCGAAGCCGTATCTGCCCTTCTTCTCCTCCGCCTTATCCCCGGGGAGACTCCGGCCGTCGATCGCTGTCCTGCCCTGAGCCTCCCTTCCGATGGCGGTTCCGCCATCCGCAGACTCGAAACCCTGCCCCGGGCGATAACCCGTCCCGACATTGCCGTAATAAGAATATCCCATATCGCTGACCGGTGATAACATCATGACAAAAACCTCCTAAAATATATACTGCATAACGCTGAATACTGCCTAATGTAATCATGCGATTGAACCAGTCAGCGTTATGCAGTCTGGTTTCACGGCAAGTGAAATCGTTAGGCAGTATAAATCAATCATCAAAAGAATAGCCGTAAGCGCCCTCCATGAATTCATCGAAGTCCATGCCGTAGAGCTGCTGCGACACAGCATTGACCTGATTGCGGAACGTAGCGTTCTGCATCAGCGAGGGCAGCATGACAAAGGAATAGACGATCATGGACACCGCGGTGGTCAGGCCCACGCAGGAGAGGATGAGGCCCGTGCCGCAGGTGGAGTTCATCTTCTTCTTGGCGCGGTGGGCCAGGAAGGCGAAAAGGATGCCCAGCGCCCCCAAAGGCAGGGACAGCACAATCGTGCAGCTGGTGGTCATGGACAGGAGGCCGCATACCGCCGATGCGACGGAGAAGGCCTGCCCGTAGGGCCTGTGGGTGGGCTGGTTATAATAGCTGCTGTCGGAGGATGAGCTGTTCCACCTGTCCCGCTGTCCGTTGTGGCCGTTCCAATTGCTTCCGTTCCGATTATTGTCCATGAATCAGATTCCTTTCCGTAAGGTCTACCATAGAAGCCGGGATAGGATTCCGTGGCCTAAAATCTATTATAGCAACTATTCCTATCTTTTTCCAGCATTTTTATCGGAAACTTGCAGTTTCTTTTCATTTCCAGTATAATAAAAAGGCTGTTGCAGACAAGAGAAAGAAAGGCAAGGTAGCTATGGACATTTTTCAGACGATCAAAGAAGAGCTAAAGGTGGAGAAGTGGCAGGTGGAAGCCGCGGTGAAGCTCATAGACGAGGGCTGCACCATCCCCTTCATTTCCCGATACAGGAAGGAGGCCACAGGCTCCCTGAACGACGAGCAGCTCCGTGACCTCCACGAGAGGCTGCTCTATCTGCGCAACCTGGAAGAGAAGAAGGAGCAGGTCCTGGGCAGCATCGAAGAGCAGGGGAAGCTCACGGAGGAGCTTCGGGAGAAGATCCTGGCGGCCCAGACCCTGGTGGTGGTGGAAGACCTCTACCGGCCCTACCGTCCCAAGCGCAAGACAAAAGCCAGCGTGGCCAAGGCCAAAGGGCTGGACGGCCTGGCGGAGTACATCCTGGCCCAGGAGGCGGCGGAGCCCGTGGAGAGCGAGGCGGCGAAATACGTCACCGGGGAGGACATAGAGGAGGAAAGAAAAGTGAAGACGGTCCAGGAGGCCATCCAGGGCGCGAAGGACATCATCGCGGAGGCCATTTCCGACAATGCGGACTACCGCAGCTACATCCGGGAGGCCACCGTGGAGGAGGGCGTCATCACCAGCACGGCCAAGGACGAGAAAGCCGCCAGCGTGTATGAGATGTACTACAGCTACGAGGAGCCCGTGCGGAAGGTGGCGGGGCACAGGGTGCTGGCCCTGAACCGCGGGGAGGCGGAGAAGGTGTTGACCGTGAAAGTCAATGCCCCGGAGGAGCGCATCCTGCGATACCTGGCCAAGCAGATCCTCACCCGGGAGAATCCGTATACCACGCCCCTGCTGACAGAGGCCATCGCGGACAGCTACGGGAGGCTGATCGCCCCTGCCATCGAGCGGGAGATCCGAAACGACCTCACGGAGAAGGCGGAGGACGGCGCCATCACCGTGTTCGGCAAGAACCTGGAGCAGCTCCTCCTGCAGCCCCCCATTGCCGGGAAGGTGGTGCTGGGCTGGGATCCCGCCTTCCGCACCGGCTGCAAGCTGGCGGTGGTGGACGCCACGGGCAAGGTGCTGGACACGAAAGTGATATATCCCACCGCGCCCCAGAACAAGGTGGAAGAGTCCAAGCGGGAGTTGAAGAAGCTCATCGCAAAGTACCATGTGGACCTGATCTCCGTGGGCAACGGCACGGCCTCCAGGGAATCCGAGCAGATTATCGTGGACCTGCTGAAGGAGCTGGACCGTCCGGTGCAGTATGTGATCGTGAACGAGGCAGGGGCCAGCGTGTATTCCGCCAGCAAGCTGGCCACGGAGGAATTCCCCAACTTCGACGTGGGTCAGAGGAGCGCGGCCTCCATCGCCCGCAGGCTCCAAGATCCCCTGGCGGAGCTGGTGAAGATAGACCCCAAGTCCATCGGCGTAGGGCAGTACCAGCACGACATGAACCAGAAGAAGCTGAGCGATGCCCTGAGCGGCGTGGTGGAGGACAGCGTGAACAAGGTGGGCGTGGACCTGAACACGGCATCTGCCCCCCTGATGGAATATGTATCCGGCATCAACAAGACTATTGCACGGAATATCGTAGATTACAGGGAGGCCAACGGGCGCTTCACCGACAGGAGGCAGCTTTTGAAGGTGGCAAAGCTGGGGCCCAAGGCCTTTGAACAGTGCGCGGGCTTCATGCGCATCCTGGACGGGGACAATCCCCTGGACGCCACCAGCGTCCACCCCGAGTCCTACGAGGCCACGAAGAAGCTCCTGGACAGGCTGGGGCTCACCATGGAGGACGTGAGGCAGATGCAGAAGAAGGCGGCGGAGCATAAGAACGCCGCCCCCGCAGGAGGGGACAGAGCCGCGGCGGGGCAGGGCGCTCCTGCCGGTGGGGGGAAGGCCGCCGGAAGAGCCGGACAGACAGGTGGTGCCGGTGCGGGGCAGAAAAAGCAGAACAAGAAAGGTGACATCCGCATCTCCAACACCAACACCGCCATGGGCCGGGCGCTGGCGGCAGCCATGGGCGGCATGGCCCCGGCGGAGGCGGATGGAAAAGCGGGCCCTGCCGGGAACCGCTCCGGAAAAGCCGCGGCATCCGGCAGCATGGCATCCGGCTCTGGCAAGGCTGCCGCATCCGCAAGCGCAGGGGGATCGGGCTCTGCCTCCGGCATGACCAGCCTGGCGAGGCGCATCCCGGACAAAAAGCAGCTGGCCCAGGAGCTGGGCATCGGCGAGATCACTCTGACGGATATCCTGAAGGAGCTGGAGAAGCCCGCCAGGGATCCCAGGGACGACATGCCCAGGCCGATCCTGCGCAGCGACGTGCTGGAGATGAAGGATTTGAAGCCCGGCATGGTCCTGAAGGGGACAGTGCGCAATGTCATCGACTTCGGCGCTTTCGTGGACATCGGCGTCCACCAGGACGGCCTGGTGCACATCTCCCAGATCACCGACCGCTTCATCAAGCATCCCCTGGAGGCGGTCAGCGTGGGCGACATCGTGGAGGTGCAGGTGCTGGGCGTGGATGAGGCCAAGAAGCGCATCAGCTTGACCATGAAAGTCAACCAGGAGAAGAAAGGGTAAAAAACAAAAAGGCCCCGGGCCAGATGCCCGGGGTCTTTCCGTTTACAGAGAATGTCGCAGAGGGCCGCGCTCTGCGACAT
>NZ_CAPDXS010000135.1:0-757 GCF_948601915.1 uncultured Acetatifactor sp.
CCCCATCGCCAGGAAGCGGGGGGAGGACTTCGAACTTGACCTGGTGCTGCGCAACAACATCACCACTGAGGAGCATCCCCTGGGAGTCTACCACCCCCACGCGAGGCTCCACCACATCAAGAAGGAGAACATCGGCCTTATCGAGGTCATGGGGCTGGCCGTGCTGCCCGCCCGGCTGAAGGAGGAGATGGCGCGGCTGAAGGAGGCCATCCTCACCGGGGCGGACCTGCGCTCGGACCAGGTGCTGGCCAAGCACGCGGACTGGGTGGAGGAGTTCTCGCCGAAGTACGGGAAGATAGACGCCTCCAATATCGACGGCATCATTGAGAAGGAGATCGGCCTGGTGTTCATGGAAGTGCTGGAGGATGCCGGGGTGTACAAGAGGACGCCGGAGGGCCAGGCGGCCTTCGACAGATTTCTGCAGAGCTTATAAGAAATCCCCATAACTCGCCGGCGAATGCTGTGCTGACATATCCTTAAAAACCATGAGCTGATCCTGGGATTGGCTCATGGTTTTTTATAAAAATGCATAAGGTGGAAAGCCGGGGGAGAATATGCTACACTAACTGCCAAGAGTATGGTCATATAATACCATGAGCACAGCAACGCTCCTTACTTATGGCCATACGGCCGTTCCATGCCTTGAATAAGGAAATTATGCCATGATTACAGGCCAGTGCCGAACCCGGAGAAGGAGGGGATTTTATGGATTATAGCAGAAAAATATCGGAACGTCTGTGGAATTTGCCGGACAAAG